>CAMWWS010000143.1 GCA_947178085.1 uncultured Lachnospiraceae bacterium
GGCTTCCCTAATGTGTTGGTAAATACGAAATCGGAAACTCCATCGACCTCCTGCGGCTTCATTGCCTTACCCAGCAGAAGATATAACTCCTTTTGGCGGATCAGGCTCCTTCTTGCATTTTCTGTCAGCGGGATATCGCGCCGTCCTGCATCCGTTTTTAAGTCTTGAATATAGAATTTACAACCATCCCCCAAATTCCTATAGATAAGCTGCTGCCTGATATGTACCACGTTTTCTTTCATATCCACATCCGCCCACCGCAGGCCGGTCAGTTCACCGACACGAAGCCCCGTAGACAATGCAAAGATCATCATTGGATAATATACTGAATACTTATTGCTGTTCTTTATAAAGTCCAGCAGCCTTTCCTGTTCGTATATTGTCATGGCCTTTCTTTCGCTCTTTGTCCCGCCAATGCCCTTTTTACAATCCTTTGCCGGATTCTTGCGGATAATATCAGAATCAACCGCCAGCTCCAAAGTTGGGTTAATCAGATTATGATAAAGCTTTATTGTATTCGCCGCCATCCCATCTTTAGCAAGCCCTGAATAGAATCTGCGAATGTGAATCTGTTTGATCTGCGAGATTTTCATATTTCCAAGAGCAGTATCTTCGATCGCATTTTTCCAGACACCAAGATAATTGTGGCGAGTGCTTTCCCTTAAATCTGATTTAGTTTCCATGTAAATCTGAAACAGCTGGTTCAATGTCATATCACCTTTACTACTATCTATACCATCCTGCAGATCACGTTCAATCTGCTTTTCTTTTTCCCGAAGTTCTACCAGGGTGATGGCATATATTGTCCTCTTCTTGCCCGATAAATCAGTGTAACGATACAAATATCTGTTATCTTCTGCTCTCTGCATTTCTCCATTCCTTAATACTCTGCCCTTATTATCTGTCCGTTTCTTCCCCGCCATAGCATACACCGCCTTTCTGTAAATGAGAGATAGGGCGGCAGACACATAAGCCGCCGCCCGCCAAATGCTATTTACCTTTCATCTTTGCGTAAACTGCCGCTGTTACTACCAGCGCAACCACTTCTACCACGATCACAACCAGTGCTCCGTCAATAAATCCATGTATGTACATCTGAATCACCTCCTCTCACAGCTTCATAAATTTCAGAATCTCCTCGTCTGTTGCTTCAAATGTTTTAAATATAGTTAATAAATCATTATATTTAAGAGTGTCCTTTCCCTGCTTAAGCCCGGAGAGGCGCGCAGATACCGCTTCCTGTGATATTCCCAAAATATCCCCCAAGTCCTCCTGTGTCATATCTTTAAGAGACATTTTCCCAGAAATCCAGACATACAAGTCTTGAAGCATGTACTTCTTTTTGTTAATCGCCACCCTCGGCATTTCCCATCCCCTCCTATCTCCCAGCCGTACTCATGAAGTAAATAATCATGTACACTGCAACAAATCCCATGACCATAGCGACCATGCCAGCCGCAAAGTAACAGATGAACTTGAACCGCTCAAAGTCCATTGGTTCGCGTCTGTTGCGTCCGCTTCTGATAATAATTTCGTCTGGATTCATGATCAACCCTCCTTTGTTATGTTGGCTACAAATCTATGTATCTGCCATAAAATCCACGAATCCCCTATATTGTTTGTGATATTAAGGATTTCTTTTTTGTGGTATTCTGCGTTTTTCCATTTGATTGGTTTATTAGAAGTTCTCGCCGCTTTCTCGCCGCTTTGTCTTTTCTTTTTTGCGCGTTCTGCGCGTTTTCCGTAGATATATCCCAGCATGAAAATATCTGCTGCCGCCTCAAGCGTGAAGCAATGCGGTCTTGCTTCTTTAATATCCATAATTTGCCGCTCTACTTCCTTATTGTCCCAAAATACGCTCGCCAAATTCTTCCCAAGCATAAACATAGTCTTATTCTTTCTGTAAACCATTACTTGTTCCCCTCCTGTTCTTTCTTTGCCGCTTCTCTGGCTGCTTTAGCGGCTGCACGTTTCGCCTTGCGCTCTGCCCGCTTGCGTTCTTCCTCCGCTTCCCGCTCTTCCAGTCTACGGTTGCGTTCTTCCCAATATCTATCAAATATGTGCCCGCCCTCGCTTTCCTTGTGGGCTTTTATGACGCGCAAATAATTGTGTTCCGTTACCAGCTTCAGGAATCCGGCTTTGTAAAGATAGTTTGTCATCGGTCTTTCATCAGTACACGCGCCCCATGCGTTCCAATCTTTGCCGCCCTCTAAATAGCCCTCAAATTTAATTGTCCTATCAAAGAACATTGCCGCTTCTTCTCCAAAAAGTTCTATTGCCCGGTAAAAGGGAACAACATCACTTGTGCCGAATAAAACCGCCTCTTTTTCAAAAAGCTCTACTGCTGCTGCCTTGTTTAATACTTCATCTATCATCTTTCCAGTTCCTTTCTTTACAGAGGGCAGCAGGTGTGTTACACTACCCACATACCCTCATTTGCTAAGTTGACGGGTTGCCTGCCCCTATCAGAGCGGCTACTCTGGTAAGGGCTTTTTGTTTATGCTACCGTAAATCTCCGGTTGCATGTCGGTCTGCAGTACTGGCTATAGATCTCCGGCAGCGCTGCTTTTAATGCTTTGCCATCAAGGCGGTTACTGACAATCTCTTTCCACTTGATAAGGAAATTCTTTGTTTTCAGTTCATCCAGTCCTTTTTCTTCAAGGTCTGCTTTCAATTCGCCTTTGATCATGTCAGCCTGATCCTGAAGCTGTGCAATCTGCTCTTCCAGAACGGTTAATTTCTTGATACGATTCTCAATCATTCTCTCTGTCATGATGACTCCTCCTTTCAATTTCAAGGAATTTCAGCCCCGAAAGAATCTTCCTGACTATTGGTATTGCTCCGTTGCTCACTCACAGGTATATGGCTTTCGGTATCGGGTGCTTTCGGCTCTCCCGGCTGTTGTGTTCCTTGTTGATAAGATTATTATACACAAAATTAAGTGAATATTCCATTTGCGTTATGCACAAAGTTAAGTGAATATTTTTGTTTATTTTATGCACTTGATTTTGTGTATATGTTGTGATATATTAAGTATAGTGGAAAAGGTGTATGCTTTTTTTTAGCCGCTCGTCCACTGGAAAGGGGCTTTACAATATGGCTATCAGCTATCAAAAACTATTCCGACTATTAGAAGAAAAAGGATGGACAACCTACAAAATCCGCAAAGAAAAACTGATTGGGCAAGGCACATTGACAGCCTTAAAAAATGGTACTGGTGGACTTGACAGTAAAACCATATCCCGACTCTGCGAAGTTCTTGACTGTCAGCCAGGGGATTTGATGGAATATGTACCTGGCAAAAACTAGGAGAAAAAAACATGGATAACGAAATATTTTCAGAAGACCAAATTTATAAACTTTATCAAGAATGGTTTTTTAATCGTTCCCAAGAAGAATTCAAACTATATTCAGCGATTCTGGAATATGAAGAATCTTATTTTGAAGATATGACATTTCAGGAGGATTCTTTATGTTGGGAAATCTGCTCATTTTTAGTCAATGAATTTGATTCTCTTTATTTAGAACTGTCGCCATCCATGTATCGCTGTTGCATTGTTGATGATAGCGAACCCTATCTAGGTCAATGCAATGGCATAGAGCACATCATTTCCATTACACAAAGCCGTATCTCTGACAAGACTGTAATATTACATGAAATGATACATGCTTATGAATTCATATTGAGCCAAAAACATCCAATGCTTCATGAATATCTTACACTTGCTTTATACAAGAAACTGTCATTCAGTATTAATGATTTAGACAAGCGTCTTGCTGAACATGGCGAAATGTATGGACAATATCGTGTAGCTTCATCTGGCGGTTATCATGGACTACTTTTTTACCTCAAAAGTCTTGACTTAGATATTCGCTGCGGTTACAACTTAGGTACAGTATGTGGCTACGGCAGAGATAGTGGTGAAATGTATTATTAATAACCGCTTATTCCGCTACAATCCAAACTGAAGTCTTTTGGCGTGTTTCTGTGGGTCCTCTGAAGAAGGGGATCTGATAAGAATATGAGCGGCAGCAGTCCTGACAAATTAGTATCTCATAACAGAGGGCCTCTTATCGGTATCAAATTATTCTTGAATCCTGCTGCCGGATATGCTATATTATAGACATAAAAAGGGAAAGCCATAGAAGCGGCTACCCTCCGAAAAGTTAAAAGCTAATGTTTTACATCAGCCGTCACTATTGGCAGTAGTGGCGGCTATTTCCGTTTTCCCTTGAAGATTGTAAAACACAATCCAATAAGGGCAACAATGAATATTCCAGTCTGAACTAAGTCAGAATATGTAATCATCATTGGCAACGCCCTCCTTTCTTTCGTCTGGAGGGTTAGCCCCTCCGAAATGGAGGGCAGCCGCCCGGCTCTATGGTTTCCCATGAATGGAGTATAGCACACTCATTTTGTTTATCAATAATCTAGTGCTGGAATGTATATTTTAATAGTATTTATTTGCAAAATAAAACCAACCACCGATATTGATGGTTGGTTTTTTGGTATTCATTATTACCGATTCCTTTGTAAAATATTCGTACTAAGTCCTGTTTCAAACAATCCATCTACCATATCGTTTAAACGATATGACACTCTTTTTATTCGAACCGAGTTTGAAAAAGAGTGACTTGCTTGAAACGTGAAAATTAATGTAACATTGTCATTTAAGGGATATTTGCTCTTATCTAAATCAAAAGACAATCTAACGGCATAGTCCGTGTCGTGTTTTTGATATTGTTTTATAAAAGTCAACGGTTCCTTTGCTGGTTTTATAACGTTATAGTCTTTAATACCATCTCTTCCTTCAATGCAATACGCAAAAGAATAGGTCACATTCGTCAATATGGCACGTGTGCGATTTACAACTTTTACTTTACACCGTACAGTATTCGGAGCAACATCTGTGACGCTTATTTTACTGGATACATCAAATCTAGGTTTAATTAATATCATCCATAAATAAAAAACAAGTGATGCTATTACGCTACTAACAGTCCCCAACAAAATTGTCTCTTCTATGTGCATAATTTTTCCTCTTTCGCAAATTTCCAATCCCCCAAATACGTTTAATGGTCTATATCACCGATTCTGTGATCTATATCCATCATCATCGTTATTACTATTATCTCCTTAATCATATCTCCACCTACCTACTCTCCAGGTATACCCAGAAACCTTTCCTTAGTATATTATATATGCAACCGCTTCATGCGATACCACTTGATGAAACAATATTTCTATTATTATATCAATGCAGTAAAGATATGGAGCTTTTGTAACTACAGTATACCATTTTAAGAAATAATTTCAACACATATTTTATCCCACCAACCACCAATATTCAATTATCAATGTTCAATTTCAAACTCTATTTTCGCCCTTTATCCTCTTACCCTTATTAATTTACCCTCACACCATTTTAAGCCCGATTTACCCCTTTTCAAGCCTTACTGCAAGGCATTATCCCACACTTCCGCCGCCGTTCTGTTCAGCGCGTCCATAAAATTATCCTCTATTTCTTCCTCTGGCTGATTGTCCTTTATCTGGCTTTCCAGTTTAATGAGTTCTATTTCAAGTTTCTGCTTCTCTATCTGGTGTTTCAGCGTATTGTTTACAAACTTATCTATCACAATTCCCATTGCTATGGCGACTTCTGATAGTTTAGCAACGTCTATCTTCTCCGGATCTGCAAGTGCTTCTAAATACTTATCAAGAACCCTTTTTGCTTGCTCTTTTCTGAACTCCATATAGTCCAACATATCAATGGTGTTCTGTTCCTTTTTTTGTGTCACTTTTTGCACGATTTCACTATCAGATGAAACAATTCGCCTGACAGTATCGTTTGACACGCCATT
This sequence comes from uncultured Lachnospiraceae bacterium, assembly GCA_947178085.1. Next base: position 5,863 of record CAMWWS010000143.1, read on the forward strand.
TCTTCTTGCGGTCGCTCTGTAATTGCCAGATTCCACATAATCCGCAATTATTATCTTTTTCTGCTTATCCGTCAGACGCGCCGCCATGTTCATCACCTCACAAACTCTGCTGCCATGCGTCTATATAGTATCATGTTTACTACTTCTCCCTCTTCTCCAACTCCAGCGCTTTAAGTATTAGATTTGCCGAATAATAAATTGCATTCGCTTCTTTCGCCGGAAGTTCGCAGTTTGCCACCATGTTATTTACTCTTGACAAAGAGCGTCGTACTTCCGTTGGGGTATTCCATCTTAACTTAATCTTTTTCCCGTTCCGGTCCTGCACTGATTTTTGCATCTGCGAAAACTGGTACCGCTGCATATAATCATTTTTCATATAATTTCTTCATCTCCTCCTCATCCAAAATAATTACATCCTTTTTAATCGGTGGATATAGACCGGCAATTTCCTTGATCTGCTTGTAAACAGTCTCTTTATTCCTGCTCACGATATGGATATCACTCGCTTCATATCTGCTTTTTGGCCTTTTCTTATCTGCTATTGCCAAAATCCCCTCATACTTATTCTCTTTGTTAAGGGCAATACTGGCTATCACAATATGAAACTGTGAATTGGAACTTTTTACTGCGTTTAATGTCTGAAATTGCATATTTACACCGCCTTTTTCGTTAATAAAAACTCTTGGAACACCTTATAAATCAGCATTTCTTGTGTGCCACTCCCCTATACTATTGAAATTTTCCGTGTTGCTGTCATACTTTAGGGGCTGTCATATCTGACAATGCCTATAATCCTGCTGCCGTCCTGTCCTTTTAGGGTGTGAGAAATGTTACTATACCAGATCCTTTTTAGGGAGTCGCAAATGTCGCAATACTCTTTTTTAGGGTGCCGGATTACAGTTTTCCGTTTCTCGCCGCTTTCTCGCCGCTTTGTCCCTTTTTAAGGTGGCAGAAATGGCAGTATACTTTTTAAGG
>CAMWWS010000144.1 GCA_947178085.1 uncultured Lachnospiraceae bacterium
GAAACATCAGAATTACAGTAAAAAGGAAGCGGCATAAGCGCTTCCTGATTTTTTATCATTATGCTCTTCCCCCGTAAACCATTTTCTTGGCTGGTTTTCCACAGCATACGCAAACATCCGATAACTGTTCCTGTTCAAACGGCATACAACGGCTTGTAACTGCCAGTTCTTCCTTAATCTTGTCCTCGCATTCCTGACTTTCACACCACATTGCTTTGACGAATCCTGATTTTTCCTCAAACATTTTTCTGAATTCATCCATATCTTTTGCAACATAAGTATGGTCTTCTCTGTGCGCTCTGGCACGTTCCAGCATTTCCACCTGCATTTTATCCAGAATCTCTGCTGCTTTTGTTTCCAAATCATCCAGAGATACTTCCAGCTTCTCGCCTGTATCACGACGGCAGATGACGCATTTGTTTGCTTCGATATCCTTCGGACCGATTTCTACACGAATCGGAATACCTCTCATCTCCTGCTCGGAGAATTTCCACCCCGGACTCTTATCTGCATCGTCCACTTTTACGCGGAAATTACTTAATCTGTCTTTTAATTCGTATGCTTTATCCAGTACGCCTTCCTTTTTCTGCTGAATAGGAATGACCATAATCTGAGTCGGTGCAATCTTAGGCGGAAGCACCAGACCGGAGTTATCTCCGTGTACCATGATAACGGCGCCAATCAGTCTCGTTGTCATGCCCCATGAAGTCTGATGAACATGCTTTAATGTATTGTCCTTATCCGTAAACTGAACACCGAACGCTTTGGCAAATCCGTCTCCGAAGTTATGGCTGGTTCCGGCCTGCAACGCTTTACCATCATGCATCAATGCCTCGATTGCATAGGTTGCAACTGCGCCCGCGAATTTCTCCTTATCCGTCTTGCGCCCTTTCACAACAGGAATCGCCAGTACATTCTCGCAGAAGTCCGCATACACGTTCAACATCTGAATGGTCCTTTCTTCCGCCTCTTCAGCCGTCGCATGCGCTGTATGCCCTTCCTGCCATAAAAATTCACGGCTTCTTAAGAACGGTCTTGTTTCCTTCTCCCAGCGCACTACAGAACACCACTGGTTACACAGCTGAGGCAAATCGCGGTAGGATTGAATCGTATTTTTGTAGTAATCACAGAACAATGTTTCAGACGTAGGTCTTACACACAATCTTTCCTGCAAGGGCTGCTGACCGCCGTGAGTAACCCACGCCACTTCCGGCGCAAAGCCTTCTACGTGGTCTTTTTCCTTATTAAGCAGGCTCTCAGGTATGAACATCGGTAAGTATACATTCTGAACTCCTGTTGCCTTGAACATTGCGTCAAGCTGCTGCTGAATCAATTCCCATATCGCGTATCCTGCGGGTCTTAAAACCATGCATCCCTTTACGCTCGTATAATCAATAAGTTCCGCCTTTTTTACTACATCCGTATACCATTGCGCAAAATCCTCTTCCATGGATGTAATTTCTTCTACTAATTTTTTATCTGCCATTTTCTTTTACCTTATTTTCCCAGTCTCTTAAGCAGTTCTTCTCTCTGTGCCTCATATCCCGGCTTGCCGAGCAGCGCGAACATATTCTTCTTGTAGCTTTCCACGCCCGGCTGGTTAAACGGATTCACGCCCAGTAAATATCCGCTTACGCCGCATGCAAATTCAAAGAAATAGAACAATTCGCCTAAATAGAATTCATTCACTTCCGGAACATTTATCATGAAGTTAGGAACCTGTCCGTCAGTATGTGCCAGAATCGTTCCGTTCATAGCGCTCTTATTCACGAAATCTACGTTCTTTCCTGCCAGATAATTAAGTCCGTCCAAATCAACAGGCTCTTCTCCGATTAAAATCTCTTCCCTGCTTGTCTCGATATTTAAGACAGTTTCAAACATGGTTCTTGAACCGTCCTGAATGAACTGACCCATTGAATGCAAGTCTGTAGTCAAGTCCACGCTTGCCGGAAAAATACCTTTCTGGTCTTTACCTTCGGATTCTCCGTATAACTGCTTCCACCATTCGGAAACATAATGAGCGCTCGGCTCATAATTAGCAAGAATCTCAATACCTTTTCCTTTTCTTAACATGATATTACGAAGAGCTGCATACTGAAGAGCATCATTTTCTTCAAACTCTGCGTTAAGCGCCATCTTTCTGCCTTCTGCCGCGCCTTCCATCAATTTGTCAATATCCGCTCCCGAAACAGCGATTGGTAAAAGACCTACTGCGGTAAGAACAGAGAAACGTCCGCCTACATCATCCGGCACTACAAATGATTCATATCCTTCTTCTGTAGCCAGATTCTTCAAAGAGCCTCTAGCCTTATCAGTTGTAGCGTAAATTCTCTTAGCTGCGCCTTCTTTTCCGTATTTCTTCTCAGCCATTTCCTTGAATACACGGAATGCAATCGCCGGCTCTGTCGTCGTACCTGACTTGGATATCATGTTGATGGAGAAATCCCTGTCACCAATGACATCTATCAGATGCTTAATATATGTTGAGCTGATTGAATTACCTACAAAATATATCTCAGGTGTTTTTCTGATTGATTTATCAACTACGTTATAGAAGCTGTGTCTCAAAAACTCGATAGCAGCCCTTGCACCCAGATAAGAACCGCCGATACCGATTACCAGCAATACTTCCGAGTCGCCCTGAATCTTGGCAGCCGCTTTCTTGATTCTTGCGAACTCCTCCTTATCATAATCAACAGGAAGGTCAATCCATCCTAAGAAGTCATTGCCTGCTCCGGTCTTTCCAACAAGTACTTCCTTAGCGTCCAATGCCAGTTTCTTCATAGATTCTACTTCATTTTCCTTTACAAATGAAGCTGCTTTTGAATAATCAAATGTAATTTTGCCCATCGTTCATCTCTCCTTTTTATAGGGTCATGCTTTTTACTTATGTTTAAGTGTAGCATTGGTTATCGGGTTTTTCAAGGATTAATAAAATAATTGTTGGGAAAATGAAAAGAACATGTGGATAACCTTGAAAAGTACATCTCCTTTAAGTATAATAACGATGATTACTTTTACGGAGGAAAGTCTCATTTTTATGAAAAAGTTGAGGAAATATGGTAACTTGCATCGCCTTTACCGTAGAAGCGTGAGAAAGTTTAAAATACCGTTTTTTATCTGTCTGATTATTCTTATTCTGGTACTTGCTATTTTTGTAATAGCAAATTCATTTGAACTTATGCATCTCACGATTCCAATGATTTGCTTGACATTTATATTAGGTATTTCGTGGCTGTTTACAAATATCTTAACCAAAATGGAGCTAAAGCAGTTTTCTCCTAATCAACTCAATATGATAGACAACGAAGTGCCTTCTTGCGCGGTATGCGAGGGGTTTCTCGTTACCAGTCAAACAATTGTCAGAGCCAAAACCGGATTGGAATTTGTACCGATGACAAAGGTACTGTGGGTATATGCACTTTCTCATACCACCAGATATAAAGAATCGATGGATCTTTGTAAGTCAACAAGCTTGATTATTGCAGGCAGAAACCATAAAAAGCGTGTATTCCACATAAAAAATAACAGAAAGGCTTTCCGCTTTATACAGTCAGAACTGTTAAAGCACCGACTTGACATTGTGTTTGGATATGATCGTAAAATGGAAGATATCTATAAAAACGATATAAACAAGATGATTGACCTTAGTCAGGAATATGCCGAGAAACGGCGCAAGGAAATGGAAGGCTGAATATGAATACAAATCTTAATTTTTGAATCAATAATTCCCCATTATTTCAATATATGGTTTTACCTTATTGCTTGCATGAGCGCGCAGAGTATCATACCACAGTTGTCCCGTTTCAGCGGTCCCGGCATTTTCAGGGATCTTATCTTGGGTCTGTAAAAGCTCCTCGCATACAATTGCCATAACTTTTCCTTCCAGACCTGTTTCATTTCCTTGATTAAATCTATTCAAGCAATAACGGAGTGTATATTCTCCATAATATATGAGCTCGCGATATTCTGTCGAATGTGCATCTATATAATCATATGGATTGGATGATTCCGCCGGACTTGAGCATATTTTATCTAGCAGGCTGCCGATAACGGCATCCGTATCAAGGTCTTTGAACCTAACAGCCAGACTATAGCAGTCCTGTATCTGCCGGACTATATATTTCTGACTGTCTAGCCCATCATCAACAATATGCTCGGGAAATTTATTTCGGATATCCGGCTCAAAATAACTACCATCGCCGGGTTCCCAATATTCTGTCAATTTACAGTCTTTTTCATTCACATCAAAAGTCAGCGCAACCGGAATATGACTTCCTCCGACATCTTCTATACCCTTTTCGGTGACATTGTACCTCTGATACAGTGCCCATCCATAGAAAGTGATTATATACGATGTATCTCCGTCAGCCGGAGACGCTGATGCATCCAACATGACAAAATCGCTGCATGCAAAATTATAAGCAATTGGATAATAAGAGGAATTCCTGTCTGATATGGCATTGAGAATGACCGCCTCATTTATATGGTCAACGCCTTTTATGGAAACCAATTCACCATATATAGGATCACTTCCACCTTCAACTGCTCCGGTAAATGAGTCCGTGCATGTAATTGCAACGATGTTGTTTATCCTCACTCCCCAATACGCTTTGTCCTCAGGAAGCCTGAATGAGATATGTTCGTAAGGAATATCGTCATTAAAAGGCTTTACCAGAATATACGTCCCTACGAAGTCCGTTGTACTCTCTACAATCATTCCAAGAAATGAAATGGTTTCATCTTCACTATAATATGGGATATCATTAGTATTTTCTTCTTTTACCTCTGTCAGCAGCATTGGCACCTCGGCATCGCTTAAGCTTTCTTCTGACGATAAATCTATTCCGTTGCTGTTTGGAGAAGCCTCCGTTTTCGGATTGGTCAGAAAACATACTGCCGCCGCTGCACACGCTGCCGCAGCCATAATAACAATCCAAAACGCGGGCTTTTTATAATTTAAAACAGACTTAACTCTGGCCTTAACGCTAATTTCACCAAATGCAAGAGGGCAAGCCATAATCATTCTTCTGGACGTACTGCAGTCAACCAGTGCGTTAGAATAAGCTTTTTTACTATCCATGTCCATGTTCTACTTTTTCATCACAAGCAAGCTCGATATCACGGCATAACAAAATATAAGCAGCCCACATCAGCGGATTAAACCAATATACCGCCAACAGCAGATATCCGAACAGCTTCCACCAATGGTCCTTACGCTTTAAATGCGCCTGTTCATGAGCAAGTATATATTTGAGCTGCTCATCATCAACGGCGGATGAAATGTAAATCTGCGGTCTGAAAACCCCAAGTATAAAAGGTGACCTCACGGCATCACACAGCCAAGTATTATCCTGCAGACGCGCTGCTTCCTTCACTCTGCCATGTATACGCAGGAAGCTTACCAGAGCATAACCAAGTATTGCTGCCATGCCAATTATCCAAATGGCACTCGCGATGAACATCCATATCTGTAACGGATTTACGCTTGCTCCGGGAGCTGTGGCAAACGACTCACTGATAATCGGATTAATCGTACCGTTAATATAAGGAACGCCGCTGTTTATCACCGGCTTCTGTGAGTATTGGATAACGGCAGGACTTACAGTTTCTGCACTCGGTATCAGACTGAGCGGGCTTTCAATCGTGAACGGGCATACCAGACGGACAGCCACAATCGCCCAGAGTATGCAGCGTATCTATTTAGGAGCTTTCTTAAATATCAACCGCAGGAATATGACTGCCATAATAAGCCAGCCTGCTGCAATACTCATATTCAGAAGCTTCAGAAAAACTGCATCCATCCTTATCCCTCCTCCGCGCTGTCAATCATTTTACGAATCTGATCCGCCTCCTCAGAGGTCAATGTATTGTTCCTCGTAAAAGCGGCAATGAAGGCCGGCAAGGAACCGTCAAAGGTATCTTCAACATATTGCCTGCTTTGCATAGAGTAAAATTGTGAACGTGAGATTAGACATGTCACCGTTCCTTTGTTATTCTCAAACAATCCTTTAGCGCATAATCTTTTTAAGACGGTATGCGTTGTTGTTCTTTTCCAGCTAAAAGCTTCCGCCGCCAGCTTTACCAGCTCCGATGAAGTTATCGGTTCACGCTCCCAAATCATATCTGCAAAACGGGCTTCAATCACGCCCAGCTGTATTTCCGCCATAGCTGTTTCTCCCTTCTTTGATACTACACATTGTAGTCTGTATGCAGATTACAATGTGTAGTCTCTGTTGTCAAGAGGAATTTACCATGTGGAATAATAAATTTAATAGAGTTTTTGAGGGATTTATAGAATACTCAGATTTTGACATAAAACAGAATTGCATGATATACTGTACATACCGCTTGTCCAGCTAAGAAGAACTAACTGAGAAAGGCATTGTTATTAATTATGAAAAATAGAAACTATAATTATATAAAAGCAACTGATATTATTATGAAAATAACAACCGGTCTGCTTATCTGTGAAATTGCTATTATTATACATTGGTTTTTTCTTTGTTTAATATTTGATGTATTTGATCCCTATGATTATTCTTTTTCCGCTTCTATTTCTTGTTTAAAGATACTTCTATTTTTTGTGATATTTCTCATTGTGTATATTATTTTTGAAAGTAAAGACGACAGAAATATGACCCTGTCTGACAAAAGAAAAATATATTTATTTTACTCAATTATTAAATTAGTACAATCTTCTATATTATTTTTTCGGATATTAACTTTGTATATCGACTATAAAGATTTACTTTATTTAATTATTTTAGTTTTTCATGCTTGTATTTTTACACTATCTATTATTTCACTTGTATTATGTTTAATATTTT
>CAMWWS010000145.1 GCA_947178085.1 uncultured Lachnospiraceae bacterium
GACACATCCTTTACCTTTCCAGTCTGAATATAAAGTTTTCCCTCAAAAATATGTATTGTGCCAAATGGCCTTACCCTCGGCTGATCTCCCTCAACCGTTGCAAGATAATAAGTTTCTGCATCCTTTAAAAACTGAAATACTTTTTCCATGTTTCATAATCTCCTTTCATATTTTTCATTTTCCTTTTCGGAAAAGTGTTTCCATTTACTCCATCCTCTGATGATCTCTCCAAAATGCTATCGTTTCTTTTAAATCGGCTTCATCTTCAAACAAGTCCATCTTTTTCGCAACTTCTATTGCAAAGTCAACATATGCATTTGGTCTGGCGGTTATAACATTGTCGGCAACTACGACATCCAGATCGCTGGAATGCGTCGACTCGATTGTTTCAAGAATTCCTGCATGGTCTAATACATCAACACCTGCACATATTCCCGCAATCAGCCCCTGATTTGACCGAACATCCGCAAGGTACTCCCACACCTCACTATGATCGATCTCTGTAATATCTCCACCGGGAACAATTATGAGTTCCACATCTTTAGGGCTGATATTCAGCAGTTTATCAGATACATTGATGGAATATCCCTCCATGGCAATGATTGGATTTCCATCATATGATACAAATACAATATCCTTACCCGTATATTTTAGGAAATAGTTCAAGATCACAATTTCGTAAATACAGCTTGTATTATATAAAAGCACAACTGTTTTCATTCTTTCCTCCGTAAATCCCGATTTTGTTAATGCAATTATAACCTTTTTTTAACGGGTACACAATTCCGAAAAGAGAGTTTTTTATTTCCTTATCGGTTTTACTAAAAATCCTCTTCGTTATACCTGGGCAATGATACAACCGTATAATCATGGTTCATTGCCGGAATGATTTTCTCCAACAGATCCTTCGTCGCAAACTTAATGCTTGAAGTATTGATGCATGGATGACATCCAACTTCGGCTCCCTCCAACACATCCTCGTCAATGACAAGCCGCACTTTCTGCTCCTTGTCATTCATAAGCCCCATAACACTGACAGAACCCGGTGTTATGTCAAGAAACTTCAACATATATTCTTCTTTCGCAAATGACAGCCGGGATACTCCCAGTGCTTTTGATAAATCCTTTGTCTTAAACTTTTTATCCCCCGGCATCATCAACAGATAAAAATCCGTTTCCTGACGGTTGCACAGAAAAAGGTTTTTGCAGATCGTCGCCTGCAAAGCTTTGTCTATTTCTTCACAAACTTCCATGGTCATTGCTTCTTCATGGTCGATGCGTTTATATTCTATTCCCAGTTTATCAAGCAAATCATAGGTTTTGATTTCCTTATCCAGTCTGCCGGTCAAATCCTTCGGACGACCGTTCTCAAGTTCAAGCATTTTCTCTCTATTCTCCTTTGTTTTTTAATACTAATTTATTATAAAACATTTACAACTGTCCCTGCAATATCCTTTTCTTTTAATAGTTTATATACAGTCTTATTCCTTATTGATAGATATAGCATCGCAATCGTTTTTGCCCTCCCTATGCGTAAAAATTTTCTCCCTTTTCGGAATTGTGTACTCGTTAATAACAGGTTATAATTGTATCAACAAATCGTTGTTTGGCGATTTGGTAAATCCCAATAAATTAATTTTATAGGGAACAGAAACTTTGAATTTGGAGAGGATTGTTATGACGGAAACGATGGGTGTTGCGATTGGAATAGGTGTATTTGCACTTGGTTTTATATATCTTGGTTGTTTGATGTGGAAAAAGGAAAAAATCACTTTGCTTCATAGTTATCATTATGACAAAGTGTCTCCAAGTGATAAAAAGGTTTTTTGTAAAATATCAGGTTGGGGTGTTATCTTTATTGGAATTGGTCTTTTGGTGACTGCTATAATAATCGGTATAACAGATTCAGCATTAAGTTTTATCGCTTTTGCATTGGGATTTGTTGTGGGATTGGCGTTGCTGATTTATGCAGGAGCAAAATATAACCGCTAATAAAGAAGAAACTTCCGATTTACAGAGTGGTTTATTAGGAACACTTTTCCGAAAAGGAAGAAATTTTTTATTGAAAGAACAGTATTCTTATGCTAGAATAATCGAAATGGGAATGAAGTTCTCCCTTGGGAAACCTAAACCGCATATTATGCTGATGACTTCTGCGAAAATTACGCAGAAATCATCAGCTTTTTTCGTTTCTGCAATGAATAGGAGGATTTTATATGTTGACAAGTGTTGCGCTAATTCTATTATTAGGATTGCTTTTAGGGAGCATATTTTCAAAAATGAGACTGCCAAGCCTGTTGGGAATGATTATTGTGGGAATTGTTTTAAGCCCTCATGCGCTTAATCTCATTGACGAATCCATTTTGAGCATTTCGGCAGATTTACGACAGATTGCATTGGTAATCATTTTGACAAGAGCGGGCTTATCATTAGATGTTGCTGATTTGAAAAAAGCCGGCAGACCGGCAATCCTTATGTGCTTTGTTCCTGCGTGTATAGAAATTGTAGGAACAATTATCTTAGCGCCAGTATTATTAGGCGTAACCGTACTGGAAGCCGCAATTATTGGAAGCGTAATTGCGGCAGTATCTCCTGCTGTTATAGTGCCGAGAATGATTAAACTGATTGATGAGGGTTACGGTAAAGAACATAGTATTCCTCAGTTAATATTGGCAGGTGCATCAGTGGACGATGTTTTTGTGATTGTTGTATTTACCGCATTTATTTCTTTAGCTTCAACAGGTACGATGTCTGTTATCAGCTTTTTACAGATACCAATTTCCATTTTAACGGGAATTGGCATAGGAGCGGCTGTGGGAAGTATATTGGTAATATTTTTCAGAAAATTTCATATGCGAGACTCTGTTAAAATTCTGATCATACTTAGCTTTTCATTTTTACTTCTTGAATTGCAAAACCGATTAGAGAAAATTATACCGATTTCCGGACTTTTAGCGATTATGAGTTTGGGAATTGTAGTAAAACACAAGTATTATGTATTAGCCAAACGCTTATCAAGTAAATACAATAAATTATGGGTAGCGGCAGAAGTATTTCTTTTTGTGCTTGTAGGGGCAACGGTTGATTTAAAGTATGCTGTAGCCGCAGGTATATTTGCTGTTTTACTGGTCATAGGCGCTTTGTTTTTCAGAATGCTAGGTGTGGCAATGTCTTTAATAAAAACCAAACTTGCAAAACAAGAAAAAATATTCTGCATGATAGCATACACACCGAAAGCCACCGTCCAAGCAGCGATCGGTGCAATCCCTTTTACAATGGGATTGGCTTGCGGACAGACTGTATTGACAGTGGCTGTGCTATCAATTCTCATTACTGCGCCATTTGGAGCAATTTGCATAGATAACCTATACAAAAAGTTATTAAATCGGGTTTCCATTCCTCCCCTCCTGCAATAAAAGTAACTTATTTTGATTTAATAGTTTATATATGGTCTTATACCTTATCTATGGATAGCATCGCAATCGTTTTTGCCTTCCCTTTGCGTAACATTTGAATTTTGGTTCTATAATATTTTTTTGCATTGAAAAAAGCCACTCGATACAGAAAGCAAAGCGCAAGCGCAAAAAATCCAAACAGCCAGAGGAAAAAGTCTGTTAGTGAAAGAAAAGGAATAGCTTGTATCACGAGGACGAGAGAAGCATTGTGGAAAGGTGGAAATTGGGTGAAAGTTTAGTATGAAGGATTGACAAAAGGATTACCTTGATTTATAATTTGCATTATATATAATTAAAAATATATATAATGCAAATTATAAATGGAGGTGCAAGTATGCCGGCAATCGCAAAAGTCACGAAAGAAATGATTATAGACGCAGCTTTGGAAATTGCAAAAGAAATGGGCGCAGAAAACATAAATGCCCGAACAGTTTCGCAAAAACTCGGCTGTTCAACGCAGCCCGTTTTATATCATTTTAAAACGATTGAAGATGTCCGAATTGCAGCACATAAAAAAGGAAGCGAATTTCATATTAACTATGTAACAAATTTAAGCGGCAAATACGAACGCCCTATGTTGGAAGTGGGTATGAGACATATTCAGTTTGCCGTAGAAGAAAAAAATCTTTTTCGCTTTTTATTTCATTCAAACTATTATACAGGCGTTTCCCTTTCTGATTGGCTTACAGGGGAAAATTTGGGTTCTTTATATTCTATTTTGAAGAGACAAGCAAAGGTAGACACTCGACAAGCATATAGTATATTTTCTCAAATTTTTTTAGTAACACATGGAATAGCCAGTCTGCTTGCTAGTAATGCAATGACTTATGATGAAGCATATTGCATAAACACATTGTCTAATGCCTATTTTGGAACAATGCATCTGTTAAAAGAAGGAGGCTTGTTATAAAAATAACAACACAAATATTTTTTCAGTAAGGAAATTTGAACGGGAGATGAGTTTATGAATTTAATTATTTCGTCACTTAAGAAAGACGATTTATATCATAAAAAAATAATGGAAAAGATACAAAACAACATAAATAATGTTGAAATTATTTATGCAGAAGATATGAATATAAAAGGCTGCATAGGTTGTAATCGTTGTTGGCTTGTAACACCAGGAGTATGCGCTATAAAAGATGACTATGAAAAATTGCTTATAAAATTTTTACAATCAAAACAAGTTATTTTTATAACAGATTTAAAATTAGGCTTTGTATCTTATAAGTTAAAAAATATTTTCGATCGATTATTACCTCTTTTGACAATGAATTTACGATTTAAAAATGGACAAATGAGGCATTACCTCAGATATAAAAAACATTATAAAATGGGGTTACTATATAAAGGAAATGGGAATCAGGAATTTTTAGAAAAATGGTTTGAAAGAGTAATGATCAATTTGGATGGAACATCGATTGGTACATATCATATTGAGAACGCGGAGGAAATTTTAAATGAACTTATTAATGATTAGTTGTACTCCCAGAATGAAAGAAAAAAGTAATACAGATAAAATATTAGATGAATTTAAAAAAGGATATGAATCATACGGAAATACAACAGAGACATTCTATTTATATAAAAGAAATGAATGGGAAATTATCAGAAAAAAATTCTATGAAAATAATAATATTTTATTTGCTTTACCGCTATATGTAGAGTGTATTCCAGGAATTATGGCAGAATTTTTAGAATCATTAATGCCAAAAGAAAAGAGTAATACCAAAATAGGATTTTTATTACAAGGTGGGTTTGGAGAGGCATCTCAACTAAGGTGTTGTGAATCATATTTAGAAACATTACCATCTTTATTAGGATGTGAGTATAATGGAACTTTATTAAAAGGGGATATGTTTGCAGTTAGCTTTATGGATGGTAAAATCAGAAAACAAATGGTAGAACCTTTTTATAATATGGGAAAATATTATGCTCAAAACAATTACTTTAATAAAGAAGTGGTAAATGATTTTGCTAAACCAGAATATTTTTCAAAAAAAGTAATCTTTCTCAACACGGTATTAAGTCCATTAAATAAATTGTTTTTTAAAGTATTTGCTAAAAAATTAGGCTGTAAAAGATCACTTAATGATAAGCCATATCAAAATTATGTTATAAGATAATTCAAATTCCCATTTGTAGGGGAGAACAAATACATCATCAAAGAGCCAGACACACAGACGCAGAGCCGACGGACTTGTGAGAAATCACAGTTTGTTGGCTATTTTCTTGAAAATGAAATACAAAAAGCATGCTGAAAGATAATCATGGGGAAGCCCCGCCCCATGTGGGAGAAAGGGGGAGTTTTCTAAGATTTGAAATAAACAAACCAGAATCTATAACTCCTGCCACTGAATACAAGTTGGTCTTTCATAAGTATCTAAAAATTCCCTAATACATGAAAACGCATCATTTAATAAAATAATTGCATCGGCATCGGGTTTCCATTCCTCCCCTCCTGCAATAAAAGTAACTTCTTTTTGATTTTTATCATTATAGGACAACCATATATCGCCCGCATCGTCTTGAAAAAAATTGACAGCAGCATATTCTCCATTGATACAGACAGCTATACAAGGATACGGCTGTTCTCCACAAATCCATATATCGTTATTTTCCTCTGCTGCTGTTCGTATAAATTTTATTGCATCATCTGCTGATTGAAAAGTAAAATCCCCTTTATTTGTGCTGATTATTCCGATTCCCATGCTTTCCTCCATTGCTTCCGATTGTGGTTTGACAATTAAAAAAAAATTATCATAAAAAATATTATAACCCAAAATAAACAAGGTATAGTGAACTGATTGATTTGATTTACAAATTTCTAAGAAAGAAGGAAAATAAAATGAATATTATGGACAATCAAACCTTCCACTTATAACAGGCTCCATAGCATTTGCTATAGAGCCCGTTAATTTATTGTCCCATTGATTGATTATTTATTAAAGCTTATGGAATTTTGTCTATTGAACAAATCATTAGCCATTAAAAAAACATTTTCCATTTTAGCTCAAACTTTTTTTGCAGTTGTTATATCTAACTTAATTGTCAATCAATTTATCCTCATTATTCCAACTATACAGCTTACGGACTTCTGCACCGATAACTTCTGCCTGATGCTCTGCTGCCAGCTTCCTTAATGCGTTAAAATGAACCTGTCCTCCAGCAGACATTTCCAAAAGGAAATCTTTCGCAAAAGTTCCATCCTGAATATCCGATAAAACCTGCTTCATGGCTTTTTTTGTATCTTCTGTGATAATTTTAGATCCTGTGATATAATCACCATATTCCGCAGTATTAGAAACAGAATATCTCATTCCTGCAAAACCTGACTGATAAATCAAATCTACGATTAACTTTACCTCATG
>CAMWWS010000146.1 GCA_947178085.1 uncultured Lachnospiraceae bacterium
CTTAACATAATAGAGAATGAAAATAATGAAATGATTTTGCAATATTTTGATAGTTTTGCATCATCTGTTATGTCCGCTTATACATCTATAGAATATGAACAATTTAATAGCTTGTCATATCGAAATGCAGATTTTATCGCTAAGGATACTGTAAGTGGTGAGAATCTTACTGTAACGGAATTGTCTAATAAAAAATTGCTAATTCCTTATAAAGAAGGCGGAAAAGAAATTATTTTTTATGGTCAGTACAATGAAAATAATTGTTGGGATGGTACTTGCATTTTTAATATATATGAATATGACGAAGATTTTAATGATAATATATTATGTTCTATTTTAGAAGCAGAATATAAAGATGGATATTTGGTATCATACAGAAAAATAACAAAAGAAACAACATTCCAAGAAAAAAATGTATGGAGTGTTTCCGATAGAGTAATAGAAACCAAAAATAATGGCGATAAATATACATATGGTGAAACATGGAATTATTTTAGAGTAAATGAGTTTAAACAAAATTTTGACTTTGATAGTGTAAAGAATAATAATATAATATTATATATAGATGATTTTAAAAGTAATTTAGAAACTTTTTCGATTTTAGAAGGGTATTACTGTGGAGAAACAGCCAATGGATATTATAATGATAGTACAGGTAACGCATATATGGTGAAGTATGCAGAAGACGGAACAATACGAGCTATTTATGTAGGTGTTTTTAAGGATGGATTCATTGATGATAATACAGGAAATTCATGGGAAATAGTTTTTGATGGTAGTAATAATATTAATAGATATTTTTACTATCAAGGAATTTTCGAGAGAGGATATCGTAAAAGTGACAACGGAATTAGGTATATTGAGCAAGATGAAATCAATGATAAGATAAAAGGAATGTCATTTAATTGCGAATTGAATTGGTACAATAAAAATGATAATGAAAATATATGAAGTATATCATAATAATGCAAATTATATTAGTAATATGACAGTGTAGTAAAATTCCGATACATGTAAACCAGTGCGATGAGTTATGTAGAGCTTCACATAACTCATCACAGTGTACAACATCACGGGATATCAGTTCTTTTCTGAGATGCTCACAATAGGATGGAAATGGTCTTCAGTACAGCGGATGACCCAGTTGGTCATTGTTGTCCTTGATAAAGATATGCCAAACAAAAGTCTTTTTGATAAAAGTGGAGCATGGGAATTCCCTGACAGGAAGATCTTTCAGGAGTTCTTCCCTTTTGGTTTTACCTTTGATACGTTTACAACCCTTTACATCAATGACTATCGGTTCCGGTGCGGAAGCATCCGCCGCCACTTCTGCCTCGTTGAAAAGGGAAAGCTGTCCTTCTGCCTGTTTCGGCGTTTTTTCGCTGGAGAAACAAAATTTTTCCCTGCGGAGAATCAGAATCATTTCCGTGAGATTGCTTACCTGATTGGTAAGATCTTTTATGGTATTTTTAAGGTGCTCGATATAAGCATCTTTTGCATCCATGAGTACATAATTCCTTATCTGTTTTTGAGTTCTTCTTCAGAACGTGGATACTGGAACCTTCCATTTTCAAGGCGTTTGTAGAAAAGGACAAAACCATCTTATTCCCATAGAAGTACTTTCATACGGTTACAGCTTCTTCCGCAGAACAGATACAGAGTCGATTTATAAGGATCCATCCGTAACCGGTATGGGAAGTTCCTTGCCGGATAACTCCAATTTTCTCAGTTTTCGGCACGCATCTGATTCTTGGTTAAAGTAATCTGATTCATGAGATAACCTCCTCCATTAGACTCGAAAAACTTGAAAAAGTCTAAATCTAAATATTGGAGTTTATTATCTCATGTGGCTTAATGATTTTTAAGGTTCTATGTTGTTGAACACTTACTTTAAATTACGACGGTTTGGTGTTGTAAATTGATATTGATAAATGATTTGCATCCGTTTCAATGATTTAATAACAAACTAAGCCGCCCTTCTGATGGCGGCTTAAGTTTAATCCTTAAGACTCAGTATTGAAAGGAATGTTATTCTGTATTAAGAGGTTCTGTAGATAATCTATCTTTGATGATAGAGCATCAATTGTAGGCTGATAGAATGCAGCGGCCTCTGCTTTATCCTCCTCTTTAGTGCGTGCAATAATTTCCTCAGAACTTGTACCAAATAGATTTAATAATCCTTCACAAACCATGGCGTTGTCTCCTTTCTTTTGGTTGTTGGCTGTAGTTACCTGTTCAAGGTAGTTTATATAGATATCCTGCTCCCTGTGGGTGCTGTAGTCATCTGCAAGCCTGCCGACCAGTTCTTTGTCCGACAGATTATCTGTCAGGCAACGCATATACAGGCTGTCACCGGGAGATAATTCACGAGTAACGATAATCTGTGCATCAAATATCTCTTTAATGATATGATAAACCCCCGGAGCAGATTTTTCAACCCTCAAGTGTCGTTTTTTTGTTAAATGTTTAATTAGTTTTCGTGGATAGTGCATACATAGGAAAGACAGGCTGATATCTGTATTGATATACTCACCCGTCTTGCCTGACTGTTCAATCAGAAAGCATGCATAGCCGATTGTTTTGTAATAACAGTCTGTATTTAGGGAAGAACCGAGCCCCTTAATTTCAAAGAGATTAAAAGTACTGAATATTTTTGCAATATGTTTGGGAATCGTCTGGTCTGACAGTTTCTTAATCAGGAGCAGGTCAATCCGGTAACTCCCTCTTTTTCCGAGCGGGTATTCTGTCAGGAATTCCAACATATGACTGTAATCCCGCAGGTCGATTTGTATGGCACATGTGGCTGCCTCGTGCCAGTTGACGCGTTTTTGCTGTGTTTTTGCGGATGTTTTGTCCTTGTTTTCCGCCGGAATGGACGATTTGTTGTTAAGATTTGGCATAGAAAATACCTTTCGTAGAGATGATGAAGTATAGAGCTTAGAAGAGTGTAGTTGATAAAGAATAATGATTCAGAGAGTGTATAAGAAATTCTGATATAAAGATTCTATGCCATGAAAAGATGTAATGCAAGTAATTTATACCGCAAAAAAGTAGAAAAAAACATAACATAATTATGATAATACGGATAAAAAATCATTATATAGTATAGAAAAGTATCCGAAGCATCAATATTAAACAAAATATAGTATTGTGCAAAATTAACATGTCAATAACGAGAGCGATTGTTTTTAACCAACTATTTTTTATAAGAAGCAATTATGTATCATTATCTATGGATCTGGTTTGAATTATATATATTACTGAGCCTGTATATTCGTCGCAACCCGGAATAATTCCATTTAGTTCATTGATTCCCAAAAAAGTACCTTCATCAGAAAACAAGTCTATTGACAATACTGAACAATTAACTTCCCATCTATTATATATTTTTGCGGATCCTGTTACATAATGTAATGTCATATCTTCTTTAGCAGTTATACAGGCGCTATCCCAAATTGCTTCTGGATCAGTATTGGTTGCGCTGATTTTTGCACTTACTACGCCACATTCACCTGTAACCAAAGAAGTTGGAAAGAAAGTCGAGAGACGAACATTACGAGCTACACCTGAATAATCATGGTCTTCATCATTAAATGTACTTGAAGCATTATTATGATAATAAATAAATACTTCGTATTGTTTGTTTGCTTCAATTTCTATATTGCTGCAAAATGTATTTCCACTACCTTTTTCTGCTATGCGTACAAAATCTCTCTCATCACCAATTGCAGCATTATCTATAATAGAATTGAATACAGGGTATCGAGCCGGACTTTCCATAGTATAAAGTTTGCGTTCCGGCCCCCAGCCTGCTAAAATTTTATATGCATAATCTTCTGTAACAATTTCTTCATCTGCTCCGACGGAACATTGAACTGTATTAGTTAGTGTTCTCATTCCGTCAATAAGATTTACGTCAATAACTTCTACAACAAAATTAATAAAAGCATTTGCTTCTGGTTTATAATCTCCGATGTTAATTCCTTTTTCAGAAAACAACTCATCAGAGTTTATTTCAACACCATTTGCATTTATTGCATTGTGCATTTTTGCTGTACCTTGAATATATTTAGTATTTTCCGGAAGTATATTAGAAATTAATACATCTTCCTGATCATATTTACTTATATTTTTATATTCAATAAGGAACTCAATTTGCTGACCCTTCTCTATTTTGATATTATCTTTCCAATCAGTATCTGCCCCATTATATTCTCGCACTTTTACCGTTATTAAACCTATTGTATCTAAATCATTAATATCATATGGTTTCGAAACAAATACATCATATGTAGGCTCTTCAATAATTTCGGACAATTCATTGTCATTTGTTTCTGTATTAATATTATTGGAAATAGATAAATTTACAGTAGGCGTATTTTGAATATTTGTATTTTGATTATTTATACTTTGAATAATTGCTGCCAGTATAACTGCTCCAGCTCCTATAACTGCAATTTTAACCTTTGCCTTCATCAATATATACATCCTTCATTTTAATACTGCTATTTATATAATATCATACCTGATATATTTATAACAATCTCAAAAATATTAGTTTGGATTCGTCATTCTGCTATCGGCTCAGGTTTTGCAGCCTCCCCTTTCAGGACAGGGAAATATAAAGTTTTCAAGGTTCGGTTTTTTTGTTAGATGCGGGGAAAATCGCCTGACATTTCCTCGGAAGTATCGGATACTGTCTGTGCAGGTATGATTTTTTGTGAAAAAACAGAAAAAATATTTTCTATTTTGCACAATTGTCAGTATATTTTTGGGGCTTATATCTTTGATTCTGAGCTCTGGCGGATTTGATCCCATCATAAGTATCTGCTCACAGGCTTCCCTACGGAACTTGTGCAGCCAATAGTAATAAGCTTTTTCTTTGATGTCTTTGCCGGCAAGCCATTGTTTCGCTGAAACATTGATAGGACTTTGCTGGCATTCGGTTATAATGTCGGCCAGCTAGTCCGCCTTACATTGTGAGTTTATTAATCCATGATAGTTAGTTTTCCTCTAAAACTACTAGGTTTTCGTGTCTTTTTAGAGTGTCTCACAAATATGCTAGATAGCCAAGGCGAGGGATTGGAACCTTACGAAAATTGAATATAAAAATATACAAGGTAAACGGTTAATAATACAGTGCCTACTAAATGAAAAGAGGATGGTTTATAATACCATCCCCAACAGTTTATAGTTTCTATTTATATTGCTCCTATACATCTGGAACCCACAGCATCAGACGATCCAGATCCTCTGGATATCGTTGTCACTCAGTATCAGGCATATGCTTGAGTAAATGTTGAAGATATGCATATACATTGAGATCATTTGCTTTCGCTGTCTCAACCAAGCTATGTACTAAAGCTGATGCACTGGCGCCTTTCGGTGTGTCTGCAAAGAGCCAGTTCTTTCGCCCGACAGTGAATGGACGGATCGCATTTTCTGCTGAATTGTTGGAAAGGGAGCATCTTCTGTCAAGAAGATAATTCTCCAAATATGGTTTCTGATTCTGAGCATAAATCACTGCTTTACCAAGTGCAGAACCCTTTAATGCATTAACCGAATCAAGCCAACACCAAAAAGTCTCGAAAACCAGTTTTTCCAATTCAAGACGCTTACAAAATCGTTCTTCAGGTGACAGGTTTTTAAACTGTCTTCCATGGCGAATAGTTTATCGCAGTACTGACGGCCTGTCTCAGCACTGGTCGGTGGACCATCCTGCTTTTTCACAGGAATGGCTTCCACAAACTTGATGCTCATTGCAGTATGTTTTATAGGTAGTCTCGTATTAGTTAAGAACACAAAAGAGTTCTATATACGCTTGGTGCGTAAACGGTAGATAGTTCGTACCTATACAAAACTGGAGCAAACCTGTATGATAGAAACAGATTTGTTCCAGTTATATTTCATCTTTATAGAATATATAAATTAAAAAGACACCTTAGATGGTGTCTTTTCTATTGCAAAAATTGCATTATCCAATTGGTAATGAATTTCTTTTCATTTTTCTAATAAAGCTTTTTATACGTTCAGATATATCTTTTGAGATTTCATCATATGTTTCATTCTGATAATAAAAGCCATATCCCTTATAATCACACTTGTCTATTGGATTCATTTTATAATCTTCAAAAGAATAATCCTTTTCCTCTGAGTTTTCAATATTTTCATATATCTGGTTATATATATATAAATTTTCTATATCCCATAATTCTAATATACCCTCTGTAATCGATAAATCTTCACATTCAATCCCATATTCATTAAATGCTGTAAGTATATTGTTATATTTATAATAATGGATAGATATGTACACTTTATAAAATAATTCTACTTCATTTGAATCAATTTTTAAATTTTTAAAAATATTCTTAATATCATCATTATTTTGGTAATAAGATATAGTTTCTTTTATTTCTTCAATTTCTAACCGATCTTTTTCAGTTATAGATTCATTATCTATACCAGTGTCATCTTTGTGTAATAATATATCATATTCTTTTTCTAATGCTTCAAATTTGTCTTGTAAAGAAATATAACTTTTATTTAAATCATCATATTTAATTTGAAAGTTCTCGTAGGTTTCCGGTAATATATTCTGTTGTGCAATTAATTCTAAATTTTTAGATTGTAATTCTTCGTAATCTTTTTTCAATTTATCATTTTCTATAATAGTAGGAACAATAGCAAACAGTCCCCATATTATAGCTGCTACAATAACGGAAATTGCACCTATTCGAGCAGATTTTAATGT
>CAMWWS010000147.1 GCA_947178085.1 uncultured Lachnospiraceae bacterium
GTTCCAGACTGATGTCTTCACCAGCTGAAAGCTCCGCTTCCTCAATCTCTTTTGCCTCAAATTCAGCAAGAGAAATCTCACGTTTTCTGGTTTCCTCATCCATATCGCTTTCTGAAAGCTGCCCTGCTACCTCTTTATGCAGTGCATAGCATTCCTTCAGCTGCTGCTTTAGCGGGTACAAATCTTCGCCTGCATAATTATCCAAAATCTCCATCTGCTTACCGGCTTGAAGCAGAGATTGATGCTCATGCTGACCATGAATATCAATCAGTATTTCCGCAAGTTCTTTAACTTGTTTTACACTGACAGTTTCTCCTCCGACCTTACATACTGATTTTCCCGGCATAATCCGCCTCTGCATTATTATCGTGCCGTCGTCCTCTATTGGAAGCTCCATCTGCCGTATCTTACGAATCTGTTCCTCTTTCTCCGCCTGAAAGACCAATTCTACCAAAGCATACTCTTCTCCGGTGCGAATCATTTCCTTATCCGCCTTTGCGCCAAGCGCCAGATTTACCGAACCGATAATAATTGATTTGCCGGCTCCTGTTTCACCCGTCAGTATGTTAAGTCCGTTTCCGAAGTAGACTTCCGTTTCGTCAATCAATGCAAGATTTTTCACATGTAAGCTTATTAACATATGTTTTTATAACCCCTTTTATTTATATCAGCTATTATATGACTGTATGCACATTCAGCTGCCGTTCATCTTCTTATGCAGTATTTCCAGAAAGCTTTCCGTGTTGAGTTTCAATATTCCCGTTGTCTTCGCCGCTTTTTTTATCACGACCTTATCTCCTGTTGTAAGCGTAACTTTGTGTGTTCCGTCAAAACTGGCTTCCACAGTCTGTACTGAGTTCTCTTTTCCCTCGGGAATCACAATCGTCACCTCATCCTCCGGCGACAGTATTATACTTCTGGTATTGAGAGTATGCGGACATATCGGAGTAAGCAGAATCAGATTCGCCCCCGGTTCCGCAATCGGACCTCCCGCAGACATATTATATCCTGTCGAACCCGTCGGCGTCGCTACAATAATGCCGTCAGCACTGTATCCGTTCAAAAACCGTCCGTTTACATAAATATCAAACTGAAGAATCTGAAGCGGACCGCATCTGGAAATCACTATATCATTTAGGGCGAAATTATTAACTTCCCCTTTTCCCTTATGGTATACTCTGCCGTCAAGCATCATCCTGTATTCCTTGGTATATTCTTCCGACAGCAGCATATCCAACGCCTTTTCGACATTTCCAATCTCTACCTCCGCCAGATATCCAAGCGTTCCGAGATTGACGCCAAGCAGCGGAATCTCGTACTCAATCATATCCCTTGCCGCTTTGAGCAACGTGCCGTCACCACCCAGAACAATTACACACTCAGCCTCGTCAGGAACATGGGTATGCTCCGCCATCCTTCCGAATATTGTACATGAGGCTTCTGCTCCATGCGCACGCAGATATTCTGTTATCCTCCCGGTATAAATACCATCCGGATCTTTTGCTTTATTAGTAATCAGGAAAAAATGTTTCATATTTCTTTTCTCTATACTTTCTTTTTAACAGCATTTATTGAATCTGATTCAGACTCTGATGAGCTTTTTTTACAGTCTCCGCAATCAATATGCGTACAGACTCCTCCATTCTGCTTCCATCGCCCGCACTTAATGTATCCTGAAGCATTTTCTCCGCTTCTGCTTCTTCAAGTATTAGTACCGACTCTTCAATATGCTCTTTCTTCTCCAGATATATCAGATATTCAATATTACCTTCAGGACCCTTAATCGGAGAAAAAGTAAGATATTTCACCTCAAATCCAATCATATCTGCATAAATTATGATTTTCCGAATGACATCCTCATGGATTTCAGGCTCTCTTACAACGCCTTTTTTCCCCACTTTCTCTCTGCCGGCTTCAAATTGGGGTTTAATCAGACAGACCATGCGGCCATTTTCTTTCAATAGATTTCTCGCAGGAATCAGAATTTTCGTCAGAGAAATAAAAGAAACGTCTACAGACGCGAAATCCAGCCTATCCTCTATGTCTTCAGGCTTCATATAACGAAAGTTCGTCTTTTCCATACAGACTACTCTCTCATCATTTCGAAGCTTCCATGCAAGCTGTCCGTGCCCTACGTCTACGGAATATACCTTAGACGCCCCGCTTTGCAGCATACAATCCGTAAAACCGCCTGTAGAGGCTCCGATATCCATGCACACCATACCGCTTAAACTGATTTGGAATTCCTTCATCGCTTTCTCCAGCTTAAGTCCGCCTCTGCTGCAATATTTAGGCGTATCTCCCCTTACTTCAATATGAATTTTGCTTTCTTCAAAGGCTGTACCAGCCTTATCCTCACGCTGCCCGTCAACAAAAACATTACCTGTCATGATGATGGCTCTGGCTTTCTCCCTTGACGGCGCAAAGCCCTGCCTCACAAGCAGTATATCCAATCTCTCTTTCATCTTTATAGCCACGCTTTATCATTCTTTTTCAAGTTATTTCGTTATACTTAATCTTGATATTCTTTACAATAGTATCCGCGTCAATGCCGACTTCCTTCTTTAACAGTTCAACATTGCCATGCTCCACGTATTCATCGGGAAGAGCAACGCATATCACCTTTGTTTTAGTATGTATGGTATCCATATATGACCTGACTTTTTCACCAAAACCGCCGCTTGCCACATTTTCCTCCATTGTAACGAGCAATTTATGTTCAAGACAGGCTTTGTTTACGGCTTCTTCGTCTATCGGTTTTACAAATCTTGCATTTATAAGCGAGCAGGAATAACCCGCCTCTTTAAGCTGCTTGCGAACTTCTAAAGCTGTTTTTACCATGCTTCCCACTGCAAACAACGCTATATCCTTTTCCTCATATATACTTTCACTCTTACCATATACAATCGGCGCCCTACTCTCCTGCAGACCGTCATAAGCTTCTCCGCGCGGATATCGTATAGCCATCGGCACCTGACAATCGAGAGCGAACTTAACCATATCCGAAAGTTCCCATTTATTCTTGGGTGCCATAATGTGCATATTGGGAATGGAAGAAAGATAGGACAAATCAAAGATTCCCTGATGAGTCTCTCCGTCACTTCCTACAAGCCCCGCTCTGTCAATCGCAAAGACAACCGGCAGATTTTGAATGCAGACATCGTGCAGTATCTGGTCATAAGCCCTTTGCAGGAAAGAAGAATATATAGCCACAATGGGCTTCAGTCCTCCTGCCGCAAGACCTGCCGCAAAAGTAACTGCATGCTCTTCCGCTATTCCCACGTCAAAGAACCGCTCCGGATACATATTCCTGAAACGCTTCAGACCAGTTCCATCCGGCATGGCGGCTGTAATAGCTACTACTTTTTCATCTCTTTGACCAAGCTTGCACATAACTGTGGAAAAAATATCGGTATAACTTGCTTTTGCCCTGGGATTGCTCGGAATACCGGTATCTATGTCAAAAGGCTCCGCACCGTGGAATCTGGCAGGATGCCGCTCCGCAGGGGCGTATCCTTTACCTTTCTGTGTAATAACATGGACAAGCACAGCCTTTTTAATCTTTCTTGCTTCTCTTAACATCCGCATCATTGCCTGAATATTGTGCCCGTCCACCGGTCCGAGATATGTAATTCCCATGTCTTCAAAGAACATGCCCGGCACGACTAACTGCTTAAAACTGCTCTTGACGCGGCGAATCTGCGATACCAGCTTATTTCCGTATTTGGATTTTCCGTACAGTGAATTGTACACACCCTCTTTTAAATCCAAATACATATCTGTTGTTCTAATATTATTCAGGTACTTGGAAATACCTCCCACATTCTCGGAAATTGACATATTATTATCATTCAGAACAATGATAAAATTCGTATCCAGCCGGGAAGCGTTATTTAACGCCTCATATGCCATACCGCCTGTCAGGGAACCGTCACCGATTACGGAAACTATAGTATTATTCCTGCCTTCCAAGTCTCTCGCCCTGACCATGCCAAGCCCCGCTGAAATTGACGTAGAACTGTGTCCTGTGTCGAAACAGTCACAATCACTTTCTTTGCGTTTCGGGAACCCGCTAATCCCACCGTACTTACGCAGATTGACAAAGCCATCCCTTCTGCCCGTGAGAATTTTATGGGTATATGACTGATGTCCCACATCCCAGATGATTTTATCCTCAGGCAGATTTAATGCAAGATGCAGTGCCATAGTTAACTCCACAGCTCCAAGATTAGAACCTAAATGACCGCCCGTCACACTAATGGACTTAATCAGGAACTGTCTTATTTCCTCTGCAAGCGCATCGTAATTCTCCGCGCCTATTTCCTTTATATCATTGGTTTTTTCAATTTTCTCCAGAAACATAGTATTTCCTCAATTCTTTCACAGTATTCCCATCTATTTCTGACGGTAAATCAGCTGCTCTACCAATTCTTCCAAAAATAAATTTCTCGTTGGGAAAGAGGTCAAAATACGGATTGCCTCGCCTGATAATGACGCTGTCTTTTCCTTTGACTGCTCTAACCCATGTATTGTAACATATGTTGTTTTATTATTTTTCTCATCACTTCCGATGGGTTTTCCAAGAACCTCCATACTGCTTGTTACATCCAGAATGTCATCCTGAATCTGAAACGCAATGCCAATGTTATAGGCACATTTCTCAATTGCAGCTACCTGCGCCTTATCCGCCCCCGCAAGTATGGCTCCTATCATCATCGCACTCTGTATGAGTGCGGCTGTCTTATGCTCATGTATAAAAAGAATGAGTTCTTCGGTGAGGTCTGTCTTCTTATCCTCAGCTTCAATATCTGCGCATTGACCTCCGATCATTCCGTAAATCCCCGCCTTCTTACTCAAAACACCAAGCGCCTGAGCCACCTGTCTATACTCTTCATATGTCTTCGCTCTTTCAAATGCCAGACATGCCGTTTCAAACGCAAAATTCAACAGACCGTCTCCCGCTAACACTGCCATACCTTCGCCATATACCACATGCGTCGTCTTTTTACCGCGTCTGTATTCATCATTATCCATAGCAGGAAGGTCGTCATGTACGAGAGAATAATTATGAATCATTTCAATGGCTGCCATAAACGGCTCTATCAATTCTCCATTGCCGCCAAACATCCTATAAGTCTCTTCCATAAGCATAGGGCGCAGTCTTTTACCGCCGGCCATTGCAGAGTAGTTCATAGCTTCTATGACTGTCTTTTGAAGACCTTCTTCCTTTGGCAGAAAAGACTTCAGTACCTCTTCCATATGAACTGTTTTTTCCTTTAATTCTTCCTCAAAATTCATCCAGCTCTCCATCTTCATTTATTTTTAAAACCTGTTTCTCAACCCTGTCTATCTTTTCGTTACAATATTTTAACAGTTTCATCCCGTCCTGATATGCACGGAAAGAATCCTCCAGAGTAATATCTTCATCTTCAAGGCGGGCTATTGTCGCCTCAATCTGTTCGAATGCCTCCTCTAAAGAACACTCCGGCGTGTCTGTCTTTTCCATATCTTTATCATTACTTTTTCCCAATTTATTCATATATTAATCCCCTGTTTAAAGCTTATCAAAATCATAAAATATCACGTGCTATCCCATGCTTGTCTATAACTTTAGTGATAAAGACGCCATTTTTCACGTATACATTAAGCGTCTCTTCAGGTGAAGCCTGTTCTATACTATTTACAGTCCTTCCCTGACTGTCAGCCGCATATGCATACCCCTGATTTAGTTTTTCAAGCGGTGATAAGCCCTTCATTTGCTCAATATAAAGTGCAAGCTTATGTTTCTTATCTACAAGCCTGCGTTTCATACAATCCTGCAGTGTCTCTTCCAAATTCATCATAAATGTGCGTTTTTCTCTAATCTGATTGGACGGGCTTAAATATTTAATCCTCATTTGATAATTGTCCAAACGCCCTCTATACCGCTCTATTTTGTTCCTGCATAAATGCTGCATGGTATATGCATACTCACTCAGACGCTCCATAAGCTGTTCTATATCATATACTGCCAGTTCTGCTGCCGCAGAAGGTGTAGGCGCCCGCAGGTCTGCTACAAAATCCGCTATCGTCGTGTCTGTTTCATGTCCTACTGCGGATATAATAGGAATAGGGCAGTCAAAAATTGCCTGAGCCACTGCTTCTTCATTAAATGCCCATAGGTCTTCGATTGAACCGCCGCCTCTTCCGACTATAATTGTATCAACTTTATAATGCTCCATGGCATGAATCCCGTTTACAATGCTTCTGACTGCCATATCGCCCTGCACTATTGCCGGATACAGAATAATCTGCACATAGGGATTTCTTCTCGTTGCTATCTGAATAATATCTCTTACCGCTGCGCCTGTCTGTGCAGTAACTACGCCGAGCCTGCTGATATATTTAGGTATGGGCTGCTTATACTCATTGGCAAACATCCCACGCTCTTCAAGTTCTGTCTTCAGACGCTCGAAACGTTCATATAATGCTCCTGCGCCATCCTGTTTGATTTCTTTGGCATAGAGCTGATACTTCCCGTCCCGCTCATAGACATCAATAGTGCCGCTTACAACTACCTGCTGCCCGTGTGACATTTTGAAGGTAAGCCCGCCCCTGGTTCCGGCAAACAGGGCGCATGCTATCGTGCAGTTGGCGTCGTGTGCCGTAAAATAAGT
>CAMWWS010000148.1 GCA_947178085.1 uncultured Lachnospiraceae bacterium
TACAGGGGACCATATCGGATTGCCTTATTGAAAAAGGGAAGCAGAGTGCATTTTTTTATTAATGATTTGGAAATTTTTCGTTTTGATGATGACGGGGAGCAGTATGGGGCGCTGCTCGACGGCGGGAAAATAGGTTTCAGACAGCTTGCACCGCTCATTGGCGAGTATGCGAACCTGAAAGTTTACGCTGCCGGAGAATAATATAATTTTATAAGAATAAAGTATAGGAAAACTGTTGTTTTATGGCTTGTATCATAAAACGACAGTTTTTTTATATTATATTCGAGATTTACTTGACATGGGGGGGCAAAAACGGTAAAATAGTAATAATTTATAATTATTTATAAATTGAATGAGAAGGTTAAAATTACGGATGATTTCCGTGAGATGGAGGGTGGTTTATTTTTATGGCGGGTAAGAGCAAAAAAAATGTAGTTACGTTATCGAACGGCAAAACAATAACGGTCAACAGGATGAGTACGGGGCGGTATATGTTACAGCATAGATGGTTATATTTTATGCTGATTCCGGGCGCTCTTTATTTTATTCTCTTCCGTTACATACCAATGGGCGGTCTTATTATTGCTTTTAAAGAGTACAGTCCTTTTAAGGGAATGTGGGGTAGTCCGTGGGTAGGGTTCGGTCAGTTTGTGAAATTTTTTTCGGCAAATGACTTTTCAAAACTTTTAACGAATACACTCGGCATCAGTCTTTTACAGTTAGTGCTGTATTTTCCGGCGCCGATTATTCTGTCGCTGTTCCTAAATGAAGTCCGGCACAGCGGTTATAAACGTGTCGTACAGACGCTTGTATATATCCCCCACTTTGTTTCGTGGGTTATCGTAGCCAGTCTTACCTATCAGTTGTTTAATGTTTCGGACGGTGTGTTCAATGTAATTTACAAGGCAATATCGGGCGGTCAGACATTTGATATTCTTTCCAAACCGTCTGCATTCTGGGGTTTGATTGTCGGTCAGGATATCTGGCGTGAGACAGGTTACGGAACCATTGTATTTTTAGCGGCCCTTGCCGGTGTGGATCAGGAACTTTATGAAGCGGCGCGCGTAGACGGTGCGGGAAGGTGGCGTCTCATGTGGCATATTACGCTTCCGGCAATCCGCGGTACGATTATTATGATGCTGATTCTGCGTGTGGGCGGCATCATGAATACAGGATATGAGCAGATTTTCCTTATGAGGAACGATTTGAACCTTGCTAAAGCGGAAGTATTTGATACTTACATTTTTACGAAAGGTATCAAGAGCGGGCAGTATTCGTTTACGGCAGCGGCGGGTATGTTTAAGTCCGTGGTGGGAATGGTTCTGGTATTGCTTTCTGACCGGATAGCGAAACTGTTCGGTGAGAGCGGATTGTATTAGGGGGGTGTGTAAAATGGCGAAAGAGCATAAAGTGAAAGAGGGCGCCAAAGTTAAAAAAAGTTTGGGCGACCGTATCGTGGATGTCATTATATATGTTGTGCTTGGATTGATTGCACTTAGCACAGTGCTTCCCTTTTTGTATGTGCTTGCAGGTTCCTTTGCAACAGAGAAAGAATTGACGGAAAAAGCATTTTTCATTATTCCCAGCGTGTGGTCTATTAACGCATATAAGTATGCAATTCAGACTGCCAATATTTTACGCGGACTGCGGAATTCCATTCTGATAACAATACTCGGAACGGTAATGTGTATGCTGTTTTCCCTGACCTTTGCGTATCCGTTGTCAAAATCCCATTTCAGGGGACGCAACTGGATCATGAACCTTGTGATTGTAACAATGCTTTTCAGCGGCGGTATGATTCCTACATATATCGTAGTTCAGTCATATAAATTGTTGGATTCATGGTGGGCATTGGTTCTGCCGGCATTGATCAATCCTTTTAATATGATCATTATTAAGAAATTCTTTTCGGGACTTCCGGTGGAACTGGATGAAGCTTCTTATATGGACGGGGCGAACGATTTGCAGATTTTCGTTAAGGTGGCTCTGCCGTTGTCAAAACCCGTAATAGCATCCATATCCCTGTTTTACGGGGTAGGTTTTTGGAACGACTATTTCAATGCCATGATTTATTTGCAGGATGCGAAGAAGTTCCCGATTCAGATTCAGTTGAGGTCTATTATTTTACAGACGGCAAAGATTGCGGATACGCTGATAGATTATGATATGAATGGTACGCCTCCGGATAAGGCGGTAAAGATGGCCTGTACGGTTATCGCTACGGTTCCGATTTTGATTGTCTATCCGTTTGTACAGAAATATTTCACCAAGGGCGTTATGGTAGGCGCGGTGAAAGGATAACAAGGTGATTTCGGCGTGGTACACGTCTTGATCATAAAATATTTAAAATAAATCAACGAGGAGAGTGAAAAGAAATGAGAAAGAAAAACCTAAAGAAAGTAAGTGCGGTTGTATTGGCGCTTACGATGGCTTGCAGTCTTGCAGCGTGCGGCAACAGTGGCAGCGGAAATGCTCCCGCAGACAACGCGGCAAATAATGCAGCCGACAACAGTGCGGCAAACAGCACGGCAACAGATAACAACACGGCAGCAGCCGACAACAGCGCTGCTGAAACTGCACCTGCAGAACGGCAGACAATCAGCTTCAGCGTTATCGATGTAAATGCCGGCATGAACAATGTAGGTGATGATGCAGAAAGTATTTTGCAGCAGGTAGAAGATTACACAGGTGTGGATGTAGAACTGCAGTGGGTGGCAAACGATGCACTGGCAGAGAAGAACGCTCTGTATCTGACAAGTCCTTCCACGATGCCTCAGATTATCTCATGGGGCGGCACGGTTACAGGTGATGTGGTATCTGCGGCAAAGAACGGCGCGTTCGTAGATTTGAACGACTATATCTGGGATTCTGCGAAGTACCCGAATCTTTCCGGTATGTCAAAGGACGTTGCAGCGAACCTGACTGTAGACGGCAAATTGATTGCCATTCCCCGTACGCGTGTAGTTGGCCGTTACGGTTTATGCTACCGTCAGGACTGGGCGGAGAAGCTGGGCGTTGAACTTGGTCCCAATGCAACACCGGATGATGTATATGATATGCTTTACGCATTTACATATAACGATCCGGACGGCAATGGCGTAGACGATACGATTGGTATGGAAATGACACTGTATACAGGTCCTTTCGATATTATCCAGACATGGTTTGGCTGCGGTAACGGATGGGCAGAGGTAAACGGACAGCTTGTTCCCGTGTGGATGCAGGATGAATATTTTGAGGCAGCCGACTATATCAAAAAAATATATGATAACGGTTTGATGCCAAAAGACTGGGTAACAATACCTACCGATTCATGGTCTGAAGGTTGTAAAAAAGGTGAGAACGGCGTTTATATCGACGTTATGGACAGCGGTAAGAGAATCTGGAATTATTTTGTGGCAGAAGAAACTTACACACCTTCCGTAGTAAATCCGGACGAATCCGCAAAGATGATTTTGTACGGAGCAGTAAACGGTCATACTATGGCAACAGCAGGATATAATGGTTTCTTTACCTTATCTGCAACAACACTTGATACGCCGGAAAAGATTGAAGCAGCATTGACTCTGTTAGATAAACTGAGTGATACGGAGATGTTGATTCTTACCCAGTATGGTCTGGAAGGTAAGAACTATGAGATGAAAGACGGCTTCTTAGTAGATTTGGATTTGGAAGATGAGAAACTGGCAAATAACTACAAAGGTCTGAATCAGCTTCTGACATTCCTGCCTTCTACAGAAGAGGCAGATGCAAGGGTTCCGCTTGACAGAAATGAGCGTGATCAGGCACAGAATGCAGCATATGCGGCAGCTCTTCCTTATGCGGAAATTAATCCGGCTTTATCTTACCTTGTAAACTCTGAAACTTATGCTGTTGACGGTAAAGCGCTTGATGAAGAGGCAACAGCTTTAAGGTCACAGTATATTTGCGGAACTATCAGCAAAGAAGAATTTACATCAGGTCTTGATGCTATCAGGGCAAAAGGATACGACCAGATAATCGCAGAGGTTAATGAGCAGTATCAGGCAAATAAATAATGGATTTATAGTATATTGATGATCGGGCAGGGTACGATTTAGTTTCCTGCCCGTTTTTTCGGATTTATGAATTTTGGAGAAGGCTATGTACATAGATTTATCAGGCAAGTGGAGCCTTACATTAAATACAGAGAACGGAATACAGAGAGGGGATATCAAAATTCCGGGAATCCTGCAGGCGCAGGGGTTTGGAAATGACATTACATATGATACGCCGTGGGTAAGCGGTCTTCATGACTGCTGCTGGTTTGAGCGGGAAGAGTATAAAACTTCGGGAGACAACGTGGAAGTTTCGTTTTTATCCCAACCGCCGAAGCACTTTCTTGGGAAAGCATATTATAAGCGGACATTTCAGGTAGATTGCGGGGAAATGGAATGGCAGTTAGTGATAGAACTGACACATTGGAGAACGAAGGTGTTTTTGGACGATACGGAAATCGGGGGAGATTGTTCGCTTTGTACCCCGCATCGGATATCATGCGGAAAACTTACGGCAGGAATTCATGAAATTATGGTGGAAATAGACAATTCCATACAGTATCCTTACCGCCCTGACGGGCATGGAGTATCGGACGCATTGGGAGCAACATGGAATGGTATGGCAGGGGAAGTTGCCCTTATGACAACCGATGAGATGCAGAAGCGCGATGAGAGGAAGAAAGCATATGCCAAGGAGCATCCGCGGCATGCAGAGATAAAAAATGGATTGTTTTATATAGATGGTGTGCCGGAATATTTCAGAGGCACACATTTCGGAGGAGATTATCCGCTGACCGGTTATCCGGAGACAGACAGAGAATGGTGGGATAAGATTTGCCGTATTGTGAAAGACTGGGGACTTAATTTTATACGCTGTCATTCTTATTGCCCTCCGGAGGCAGCATTTGCGGCGGCGGATGAGGCTGGGATTTATATACAGCCGGAATGCGGCATGTGGAATCACTTTGAAGACGACATTCCGATGCTGGATGTTTTAAGGGAGGAAACCGGAAGGATTTTACGAGAGTTCGGTCATCATCCTTCTTTTGTATTGTTTTCACCGACAAACGAACCGTCAGGGGAGTGGTATCATCCGCTGCGGCAGTGGGTGGAAGAAACGAGAGCGTATGATAAGGAGTTGGGTTACGAAGGGCGCAGACTTTATACGGCACAGTCAGGGTGGTTCTATGATGCAGTACCAAGTGAAATTACGGGTACGGATTATTTGTATTTCCACCGTTCGGCTTTCGGACCTTACCACGGCGGCATGATACGCAATCAGGAGGGCTGGAAAGGAAAGGACTACAGTCCGAGTCTGGAGGGTGCAAAACTTCCGGTTATCTGTCATGAAATGGGGCAGTGGTGTTCCTATCCTGATTTTACAGTCATAAATAAGTTTACGGGATATTTACAGCCGTCAAATTACAGGGTGTTTTGGGAGAATTGCAGGAGAGCGGGCTTATTGGGAAAAAACCGGGAATTTGTCTATGCATCCGGCAGAAATCAGGTGCGGCTGTATAAAGAAGATATAGAAGCAAATTTCAGAACAAAAGAGCTTTATGGCTTTGAAATGCTGGATTTACATGATTATTTAGGGCAGGGAACGGCGCTTGTAGGAGTATTGGATGCGTTTTGGGAAGAAAAAGGATATGTAGAACCGTCGGAGTTTAGGCGGTTTTGCAACGAGACGGTACTGCTTGCGCGATTTCCCTCCTATGTGTATGAGAGACCTGACGAAAGAAAAGAAAATCCGGCAGTGCCGGTTGAAATATGTCATTTTGGAAGAGAAAGCCTGAATAACTGTGTGATAAGATGGCAGTTAAGCGATTTGGAGGAAAATACTGGAGCGGTATTGGCGCGTGGGGAACTGCCCGTGGAGCGGGTAGAGAATGGCTGCAATACCTGCGTCGGTACGATAAGTCTGCCGCTTGACGGTTTGCAGAAAAACAGCAGGCTGGAACTGTCTCTTTCCCTTTATCAATATGGTGCGGATGATGCGGTCACATCCAATCAATGGGAATTGTATGTATATCCAAAAGAAGAAAAAGATAAAAACTACAGCGCGGAGAACGTAGTGTATACGCGCATCTGGGAAGAGGCAAGAGCAGCGCTTGCAAAAGGAAAACGGGTAATTTTTTCACCAAGGTTATCAGAGCTGTCCTATGAATGTCCGCCTGTATCTGTTAAAAATGTATTTTGGAATTCGCAGATGGGAGCGACATGGGGCAGGAGCATGGGGATGCTTATTGATACAGAGTGTCCGCTTTTTTCTGATTTTCCTACCGACAAGACCGGAGGCTGGCAGTGGGAGGGGATACTTTCCCGTGCAAGAGCTTTTGATTTAAGAGGATTCGGGTGTTCGGATGAGAATCCGGAGGGTGTGGAGCCGATTGTCAGGATAATTGATGACTGGAACAGAAATCTGCCGCTTGCGCTTATGTTTGAAGTAAAGGTAGATGAAGGAAGTCTTTTGGCGGTGTCTGTAGACTTTGATACTAAGACAGGGAAACATCCGGAAGCAGAGCCCGCAGTGAGGGCATTGAAACAGGCGATGCTTCACTATGCGGCGTCGGATCGTTTTTGCCCCAAAGCCCGGATGAGCGGGGTGGAAATGGAAGCAC
>CAMWWS010000149.1 GCA_947178085.1 uncultured Lachnospiraceae bacterium
GATAAAAAGTACGCGAAATATATGAAACTTATAGTGGGAAATTTGGTAGTGCTGCCCTTTTTATCTCCTGTATATAAGATTGTGAGCGGAATGGAGGCGGATTGGGGTGCGCAGATGTCTGATATGGAGCAGGAGTTTGATGCATATGGGTTATCAGAGAATCTTTCAAATTCCTATTCGGCGTCAGAAGCCGTAACGGCGAGCTTGGAGCGAGAAATTAAATATAGATTAAATGATTATCTTTCGGGAATAGACTCGTGGAAAAACCATGTAGTAACAAATGTTATTATAGAACTTGAGAAGTCGGACGGAAATGGTGAAAGCGTAGCAGAATATACAATTAGAAGAATAAAGGTCGTAGTGTGGGAACATACTGAAGAAGCTGCCGGTGAAGAGAATGTATCAGACGCAGATAGTACCGGTGGTGAAAATAATATAGAAAGAATAGAGAAGATACAAGTTGATAAAATCGGGATAACAGGGAATGGTTCGAAAGAAAAGGAGAACGAAACTGCGGACAATTTGAGGGGAATGTTCTGCAGCGTGCTTGGCATGGAAGAGAAGTATATGGAGGTGGTAGTATATGGAGCACATTAAGAAACTGATAAATAAAATAACGGATGGTACCAAATTGCGTAAGGATCAGCTCCTGATTATGGTATTGTGCGGAATCCTGCTATGTATTATTGCGCTGCCGATAGGGGGGACAGATTCAGATTCAGGTTTTTTTGGAAAAAAGTCCAATAAAGCGGACAGTAATCATGATACAATAGAAAACAATAATCAGGAAATGTCAGTAAGCACCTCAGGAACTGCCGCAGATTATGATTTATCTTATACATCTTATTGGGAAGAAAAACTTAAGCAGACTCTATCATGCATAGACGGTGTGGGAGAGGTTGAAGTTTTGATTACCCTGAAAGAATCTGAAGAAAAAGTCCCAGAGAAGGATATACCCGAAGAAATTAAAGAGACTGTGGAGACAGACGCTGAGGGCGGAAGCCGCACTATTATGGAAAAGAGTCTGAAGGAATCTACGATTTATACGGTTAATGAGGCCGGACAGAATGTGCCGTATGTAAGCAAGGTCATACAACCTGTTGTAGAAGGTGTCGTTGTAATTGCGCAGGGGGCTGATTCCGATACGGTGAAACTTAATATTATTGAGACAATTAAGGTATTATTTGCTATTGACGTGAATAAGATAAGAGTAGTAAAGATGAAAACAAATATCAAATAAAGGGGAGAATGCTTTGAAGAATATGATTAAGAAGAATCAGGTAATGATCACTGCTTTGGCAATTATGATTGCAGTAGCAGGTTATCTGAATTTCGCAGGGACCAAAGTGACAGATGAAGAAATCATGACCGTGAACGGCGGAATAGCTACAGATGATTTAGGTAATATGTCATTGACAGACGATGAAATTGATTACAGTGCTTTATTAGACCTTTCGGAAGAAGACATCGAGAAGGCTTCCGGTGACATTTTAAGTCTGGACAGCGATGTTGAAGTAAACAGCACGGATATAATAGACGAGAGTATGGCGGAGACTCTTGAAGGAAATGAAGTAC
The DNA here is from genome assembly GCA_947178085.1 of uncultured Lachnospiraceae bacterium. Next base: position 1,576 of record CAMWWS010000149.1, read on the forward strand.
CGGGAGAGGCGGTATTTACAGCATCGTCGGGGTTGTCCACTTTATACGGAGCAAAACTGCAGAAAGAACAGACAAGGGCTCAGACTAAGGAAACTCTTTTGGGACTAATAAACAATGAGAATATCAGCGAAGATCAGAAGCAGGAAGCTGTGAACAGTATGATTTCCATGACGGATATCGCGGAAAAAGAGACAGCGGCTGAGATTCTGTTAGAAGCCAAAGGATTTACGGATTCTATCGTCAGCATCGATGGTGAAAGCGTAGATGTGGTAGTAAATATGGCGGATCTTACGGAGGCGCAGCGCGCACAGATTGAGGATATCGTAACCCGTAAGACAGGTATAAGTGCAGACGCCATAGTAATCAGCACAGTAAATTCAATATCAAATTAGGTGCATGTTCCAAAGTTTTGTGGTATACTAAACGCATGCTTAACATATACAGTGTTTAACAGGAAGAGAGGCAAAAGATGAAGAGAGTTTTTCTTATTGTATTAGATAGTTTTGGAATAGGTGAGATGGAAGATGCGGCGGACTATGGTGATAAAGGAACCAATACTATCCGCTCCGTATCTTCCAGCTCCTATTTTAATATGCCCAATATGGGTAAGATGGGACTTTTTAATTTAGACGGGGTAGACTGTGGCAAAAAGACTTCAAATCCTACGGCAAGGATTGCCCGTATGAAGGAAGCGTCAAAGGGCAAAGATACTACTATAGGGCATTGGGAAATCGCGGGAATATATTCCCCCAAGCCGCTGCCTACTTATCCTGACGGATTTCCGAAGGAAGTCCTGGATGAATTTAGTAAGAAGACAGGCAGAGGGGTGCTGTGCAACAAGCCATACTCAGGAACTGCTGTTATTCAGGAGTACGGAGATGCCCATATGAATACGGGAGACTTAATTGTGTATACTTCCGCTGACAGTGTATTTCAGATTGCAGCGCATGAAGATATAGTTCCCTTAGAGCAGCTTTATGAATACTGCCGTACAGCCCGCGACATTCTTAAAGGTGAACACGGTGTGGGAAGGGTTATTGCCCGCCCGTTTATCGGTCCGTGCGGCGGACATTTTACAAGAACACCGCATAGACATGATTTTTCAATCTTACCTCCGTCTGTCACGATGCTGGATCAGCTTTCCGATAATGGAAAAGCTGTTATCGGAGTAGGAAAGATTAAGGATATTTTTGCGGGAAAAGGAATTACCGAATCAGTATATACAAGCGGAAATGAAGAAGGAATTGAAAGAACACTGGAATATCTTGATAAAGATTTTGAAGGCTTATGCTTTGTAAATCTGGTGGATTATGATATGCTTTATGGGCATCGTAATGACATTGACGGATATGCCAAGGCTCTGGCTTATTTTGATGCGAAGCTGCCGGAAATCTGCGGGAAACTGCGTAAAAATGACATACTGATGATTACGGCGGATCATGGCTGTGACCCGGGATATACGATTTCTACGGATCATTCCAGAGAGCATACGCCGTTTCTGATGTATGGCGAGGGGGTAGAGCCTGCAAACCTTGGCACCAGGGACACTTTTGCAGATATCGGCGCTACTGTGCTTGATTATTTTGGTATAAAGCCGGAGTTTTCCGGAACATCTATGATTTGAGTGGAGGATAAAAACGTGGGCAGTTATGCAGACGAGATTAACAAAAGAAGGACTTTTGCAATTATTTCGCACCCTGATGCGGGAAAGACGACTTTAACAGAGAAATTTCTTTTATACGGCGGAGCCATAAATCTTGCAGGAAGTGTAAAGGGCAAGGCTACGGCAAGACATGCAGTTTCCGACTGGATGGAAATCGAAAAGGAAAGAGGTATTTCGGTTACTTCTTCCGTTCTACAGTTCCAGTACGGCGGTTTCTGCATCAATATTCTGGATACTCCGGGGCATCAGGATTTCTCAGAGGATACTTATCGTACCCTTATGGCGGCAGATTCAGCGGTAATGGTGATTGACGCTTCTAAGGGCGTTGAGGCTCAGACCAGAAAATTATTCAAGGTTTGTGTTATGCGCAGGATTCCCATTTTTACATTTATCAATAAGATGGACAGGGATGCCAATGATACCTTTGAGCTTCTGGATGATATTGAGAAAGAGCTTGGAATTGCAACCTGTCCTATGAACTGGCCGATTGGTTCTGGTAAGAGTTTTAAGGGCGTATATGACAGGGAAAACAAGTGTGTTGTTACTTATTCCGATACTGAAAAAGGAACGAAAGAGGGACAGGCGCTGCAGATTCCGATTACTGATGAAGATGCGCTTGTTTCAAACATAGGAGAACAGTTTAAGACTCAGCTGCTGGATGAAATAGATTTGCTTGACGGCGCGAGTGCTGAGTATGATTTGGACAGGGTTCGTGCAGGTGAGTTGACGCCGGTCTTTTTCGGTTCGGCGCTTACAAATTTTGGTGTGGAAATCTTTTTACAGTACTTTTTAAAGATGACGACTACGCCGCTTCCGCGTAAGGCGGATGTCGGATTGATTGACCCTGTTGAAAATGAATTTTCCGCATTTGTATTTAAAATACAGGCGAATATGAATAAGGCGCATCGCGACAGGGTAGCCTTTATGCGTATCTGTTCCGGCAGATATGACGCCAATATGGAGGTAAAGCATATTCAGGGCGGTAAGGTGATGAGACTTTCACAGCCGCAGCAGATTATGGCTGATGAACGTAAAATTTTAAGTGAAGCCTATGCCGGAGATATTATAGGCGTGTTTGATCCGGGAATTTTTTCCATTGGAGATACATTGTGTATGCCTAAAGACAGCTTCCAATATGAGGGAATACCTACTTTTGCACCTGAGCATTTTGCCAGAGTCAGGCAGCTTGATACGATGAAGAGAAAGCAGTTTGTCAAAGGCATTACACAGATTGCACAGGAAGGTGCGATACAGATTTTCCAGGAATTTAATACAGGTATGGAAGAGATTATCGTGGGAGTGGTCGGCGTTCTGCAGTTTGATGTATTAAAATATCGTCTGGAGAATGAATATAACGTAGAAATAAAGTTAGAGAACCTTCCGTATGAGCATATCAGGTGGATTGAAAATAGTAATATTGATTTGGACAAGCTGAGCGGAACCTCGGATATGAAAAAAATCAAGGACTTAAAGGGAAATCCACTGCTGCTTTTTGTTAATCCGTGGAGTATAAAAATGACGGAGGACAGAAATGAAGGTCTGATACTCTCTGAATTTGGCAGGAATTGAGGTGACTAAGCTCATAATATGAAAAAGTCTTTTTTTTCACGACTTGTCAGTTTAATCAGTGTTATGGTGATTGGCGGCTGTCTGCTTTATGCGGCTAACCCTGATATATTGCGGGAATTATTATCGTCGGATATTCTCAGGTATTTGAATGTGGGAGCGGGCATTTCGGAAAGTGAAACGGAAATCGTAGAAACAGACGGCGGATATATGGCATCCGGACGGACGATTCAGATTCATGAAGATGATAGCATCCTCGTATCTAAAGAATCAATAGATGAAAGTATTTCCGCTGTCGATGTTTCTGTTAAAAATGGAAAGCTTACAGAGGATGAGAAACGTTTTTTGCAGGAGAGGCTTTCAGATGCTTATGCCTATAATCAGTTGACGCAGGAAGAACAGGATGTCTATTTGGAGATTTTGTTTTCTCTTTTGGAGTTTGAGGAAAATGTAGAGCTTTCCAGTCTTGATAACAATGTAATATCGCGCGTTTTCCAATGTGTATTGAATGACCATCCGGAAATATTCTACGTAAGCGGATATAGTTATACGCAGTATACATTAGCCGATATTCCGAAAAAGCTTACGTTTACCGGAACATACAGCATGAACAGGGAAGAAGTGGAAGAAAAGCAGATTTTAATAAAGAATTATGTAAACCAATGCCTTGGCGGAATTCCTGAAGATGCCGATGAATATGAAACGGTCAAATATATTTATGAGTATTTGATTGAAAACACGGAATATGATGCATCGGTAAAAGACAACCAGAATATATGCTCTGTTTTTACTGACAATAGGTCGGTATGTCAGGGGTATGCGAAAGCAACCCAATATTTGCTGCAGCAGGCAGGAATGTGTGCTGAACTGGTATTGGGTAGGGTGTCATCAGGAGAAGGACATGCATGGAATCTGGTAAAGATTGACGGAAACTGGTATTATGTTGATACAACATGGGGTGACGCTTCTTACAGGACAGAGAATGGCGAGGAAGTCTTTCCGGAGCAGAAAGTGCCGGCAATCAATTATGATTATTTATGCGTAACAACAGCCCAGATTGCCGTAACGCACATAATTGATAATATTGTAGAGATGCCGCAGTGTACTTCAATGGAAGCGAATTACTATGTCAGGGAAGGGCTTTATTTTACGGAGGTTGACGAAGAAAAACTTACCAAAATTTTTAGCGACGGTTATGATAAAGGCAGCGCCTATGTCACTTTAAAATGTGCTTCAAAGGAAGTTTATGATGAAATGTATGAGAAGCTCATTAATAATCAGGAAATCTTTCATTATCTGGATTGTCCGGAGGGAATTGTTTCCTATACTGACAGCGATGAACAGTATAGTATGAGTTTCTGGTTATAAAATAAACAGTATAAGTTTTATACAATGCGGTACTATGCAAAAAACATAAATTTTGTTATACTTAGACAAATTAAGTTATTTTCGTGAAAAAATAAGAATGGAGGATTTATATGGAACAGGAATCTAAAAAGAGTACTTATTTAGATGAGGATGTAAAGGTGGGCTCAGTAAAAATAGCGGATGATGTGGTTGCTATGATCGCGGCATTGGCAGCAACAGAGGTAGAAGGTGTTGCTTCAATGGCAGGAAATGTTACACATGAACTGTTAAGCAGAGTCGGCGTTAAAAATGCTACAAAAGGCACAAGGGTAGAAGTGCTGCAGAAGAAAGTGAAAGTGGATTTGGCAATTACAATAGAATATGGCTACAATATTCCGGCTACCTGCCAGAGAGTGCAGGCAAAGGTTAAAAATGCAGTGGAGAACATGACCGGATTAGATGTGACC
>CAMWWS010000150.1 GCA_947178085.1 uncultured Lachnospiraceae bacterium
ACGGTGGCATCTACGTTAATATTGATGTAGTCGGCAGTCGGAACAGCATTGCTGGTTTTTACATCAATGGGAATAAGTCTTAAGTTCAACTTATCCAAACGCTCAAGAAAAGGAATACGTATACTTGCCTTGCCGATTACGATCGTAGACTTTTTCTTAAAACCGGAAATAATGTAAGCCATATCCGGCGGCGCTTTAACATATCCAATAGCCATGAAAAGAATGAGAAAAATAATTAATATTGCAATAACAATAACTGGTACTATTCCTTGATTCATGATGTGCCTCCTGTATTATATTAATTTTACGATAAGAATTACGAAGTAATTCTTATAATTTAAGCTTATTATACTACAAAATTCGACATATGTAAATTATTTAGAAGGTCAGGATAGCGTAAATCCCACATAGAAAACAGATGATTTTTGCAGCATTGTGTGATATATTTTTTATAATATGAGAAAATGGGAGTATAGGAAAAATAACTTATGAAACAATCGAAGTACAGTCGTGAAAATATACGTATTACTTTTCAGATGGCATGGCCGTCTATTGTGGAATCTTTTTTTGTGGCGTTTGCAGGTCTGGTGGATTCATTGATGGTCAGTTCCTTGGGAGCGTATGCGGTAGCGGCAGTCGGGCTGACTACGCAGCCCAAATTTATGGGACTGTCATTGTTTTTTGCAACGAATGTGGCTATTTCCGCTTTGGTGGCAAGGAGAAGAGGAGAGGGAAAAAACGAGGAAGCAAACCGCATTCTCAGTACGGCGATCACATTTATCGTGGTGGCGGCTGTGATTTTGAGCATTCTGTTCGTGTTGCTGGCAGATCCTATTATCCGGTTGTGCGGTTCTACTGATGATACTCATAGCAGCGCAGTAGCTTATTTTAGAATTATTATGGGAGGCATGATTTTTAACTGTATACAGATGGGTATCAATTCGGCACAGCGTGGCGCAGGAAATACGAAAATCACTATGCGGACAAATGTGACTTCCAATACCGTAAATATAATTTTTAACTATTTGTTGATAAACGGACATTTTGGGTTTCCGGCTCTGGGTATACAGGGGGCGGCTTTGGCGACGGTTCTTGGAACGGTGGTTGCCAGTGTGATGAGTGTTATTTCCGTGTTAAAGCCGGATGGATTTGTCAGCCTTCCTTATATTTGGAAAAACAGGGTGTGGCCGGCGGCAAAAACCTTATACCGCTTGATTCATGTGGGATATAGTGTGTTTTTTGAACAAATCCTGATGCGTATTGGATTTATGATGACAGCGATTATGGCTGCCAAACAGGGAACGGATGCCATGGCTGCCCATCAAGTGGGTATGAATATCATGGGACTATCATTTTCCTTTGGAGACGGATTGCAGGCGGCAGCAGTAGCGTTGATTGGAAGAAGTCTTGGCGCTAACGATGAAAAAATGGCTAAGGAGTTTGGCGGAATATGCAGAATGTTCGGAGGTATAATTTCCGTATGCCTTGCCGTGATTTATTTTATAGGAGCAAGACCGTTTATGGCTCTTTACTTTGAGGAAGAGCATATAGTTGAAATCGGAGTCGGAATTATGCGGGTAATCATATTTGTGGTTGCATTCCAAATCAGTCAGGTGGTATATATGGGATGTTTAAGGGGCGCAGGGGATACGCTTTATACGGCAATTGCTTCTACTATCAGCGTTACATTTATTCGTACCGCCGGTTCCTATCTGGGAGGGTATACGTTTGGTTTGGGCATAGTGGGCATATGGCTTGGAGTTTTGGCGGATCAGGTTTCGCGGTTTTTGTTTGCTTCAGTTCGATTTAAGCAGGGGAAGTGGACGCAGATTAAAATATAGAAAAGAGGTTGTCTATGGTTAGGGAAATTCGTGACACGGACTTTAAAGGGCTTATGGAACTGTATATGCAGCTCCATGACAATCCGATGCCGGAGAGAACTCCGGAGATTGAAAGTATATGGAATCGCATTTTATCGGATAATGACCATCATATAATTGTAGCAGAGGTAGACGGAAAGATAGTGTCGTCCTGTGTATGTGTGATTATTCCGAATCTTACGCATGGGCAGCAGCCTTATGCATTTGTGGAAAACGTTATTACGGACGAAGAATACCGTAAGCAGGGACTGGCTACGGAATGTCTGGATTATGCCAAGAAACTTGCGATGAGTGAAAACTGTTATAAATTAATGCTGCTCACAGGCTCTAAGAAGGAGAGTACGCTTAACTTTTACAGAAGAGCCGGTTATAACAGTGAAGATAAGACGGCGTTTATACAGTGGATATAAAGGTTATAATAGGTGTTTGGGAAATTTAAAATAGAGAAGAAAAGAGGAACCTGCAGCCTGTGGATACCAGAATCATAAAAGTAGATAAACAAAATATAGACCTAAATGTGATACAGCAGGCGGGAGATATTATTAAAGCCGGAGGCTTGGTTGCATTTCCGACAGAAACAGTCTACGGATTGGGGGGTGACGCCCTGAATCCGGCTTCTTCAAAAAAGATATATGCAGCAAAAGGAAGACCGTCGGACAATCCTCTTATAGTACATATATGCTGTATGGAAGATTTGACGCCGATTGTAAAGGAAATACCGGAGTCTGCCGTTAGACTTGCGGAGGCTTTCTGGCCCGGACCGCTCACTCTCATTTTTAATAAGTCAGATATGGTGCCCTATGAAACTACAGGAGGTTTGGATACAGTAGCTGTCAGAATGCCGGTACACCCTGTGGCAAAGGCATTTATTGAGGCGGCAGGCGGCTATGTGGCAGCGCCGAGCGCTAACCGCTCGGGAAGACCGAGTCCGACTTCGGCAAAATACGTGGCCGAGGACATGACCGGGCGGATTGAGATGATTTTGGACAGTGCAGATGTGGAGATAGGACTGGAATCTACGATAGTTGATATGACTGTAGAAGAGCCTATGATACTCAGACCGGGATATATTACAAAGGAAATGCTGGAAGGAGTGCTGCAGTCGGTTAGTGAGGACAAGACAATGATGACCGGTGACAGCAAAGAGGCGCCGAAAGCTCCGGGAATGAAATACCGCCATTATGCGCCGAAGGGTGACCTGACTATTGTTGACGGTGAAGAGAAACGTGTGGTGGAATATATAAACGAACAAATCTGCCGGTTGAAGGAAGAGGGTCATAAAACGGGAGTTATCGGTACTGACGGCACAATTGACAAATACTGTGGAGACGTCTGTATAAGTGCGGGAGACCGCAATGACGAGGCGGCTGTTGCCAGAGAACTATATAGAATCTTACGGGAATTTGATGATGAAGGCGTAACGGTGATTTTCTCGGAATCTTTTGACATGGCAGGCATAGGTCAGGCGATTATGAACAGGCTGCTTAAAGCCGCTGGGCATAAAATACTGCATCTGTAAGGTGTCTGTAAAAATACATAGAAAGAGTGGTAAAGCACAGGGTATATACACTATGAGAAGAAAAAGAGTTTTTACAATATGCATGACGATAGTTTTGATTGCAATGGTGTGCCTGCAAGGTTGTGGAAAGGTATCGGATGAACAGTCTTTGCAAAATCAAAGTGAGGATACAGGAAGTACTGCAGACAAAACAAATGATAATACAAATAATGACAGTAATGTCATAGAAACAAATGATGAAGGCAACGATGAAAGTGATGCTGAAAATGCTGACAATAAAGTTGGTGATGTACCTATCACTGATAAGCCCGACGATAAAAATAAAGATGATAATGCCATCAACGGCACTAATGAAACTAATGGTACCAGTGAAACTAATGACACTAATGTCACTGACACTGCTAAGGATACTGAGAATGTTGATGCAACTAACGAATCGGCTGAGCGCAAGCCTAATGAGTCAGCGAAATCAGTAGGAACCTCATATCCATCTACCGCAGGCGCGCTGCATGTTGAAGGCACGCAGCTTACGGACAGTCATGGCAACGCCATACAGCTAAAGGGAATAAGCACACACGGACTGGCATGGTTTCCGGAGTATGTAAATGAAGCCTGTTTCAGGCAGTTTAAGCAGGAATGGAATGTAAACGTAATCCGGCTGGCAATGTATACTGCCGAATACGGCGGATATTGCAGCGGCGGCGACAAGGAAGCTCTTAAGAAGCTGGTTAAGTCAGGAGTTGAGTATGCAACAGCGTTGGATATGTACGTTATCATAGACTGGCATATTCTGTCAGACAATAATCCCAACACGTATATAAACGAAGCTAAAGAGTTTTTTAAAGATATGGCAAAGACATATGCCGGAAATAATAATGTTCTGTATGAAATATGCAATGAACCAAACGGTGGAACAAGCTGGAACGATATAAAGTCATATGCAGAGCAGGTGATTCCGGTAATCCGTTCCTATGACAAGGATGCAGTCATTATCGTAGGAACGCCGACCTGGTCACAGGAGGTAGATAAGGCGGCGGACAATCCGATTACGGATTATGATAATATCATGTACGCCCTTCATTTTTATGCCGCCACGCATACCGATTCTTTGCGAAACACCATGACGGCTGCGATTGATGCCGGGCTTCCGGTCTTTGTGTCGGAATACGGAATCTGTGACGCCAGTGGAAACGGAGCCATAGATGAGAATCAGGCGAATCAGTGGATAAACACAATGAATGCTTATGGAATCAGCTATGTTGCTTGGAATCTGTCCAATAAGGGTGAAACCTCTGCCATTATTAACAGCGGATGTAGTAAGGTATCAGGTTTTACAGAGAATGATTTAAGCGCGTCGGGTAAATGGCTTCATGATATGCTTACAGGTGGAAAGAAACCAAGCGGCGGATTGAGTTCGGATAATAAGTCTGCTAATGAATCAACGCAGGAAGTAAGCAGTCAGGAAGCAACGGTAACCTTAAGTGACGGAGAAATAACGTATACTGCCAAGATAAAGAATAGTTGGGAATCAAACGGGAAGTTTTTCTACCAATATGATGTGAGCCTGAAAAATACATCAGATACCGACTGCAGCAAATGGGAAATCGACATTTTATTCAGCGACAAGTTCAGCTTATCGGATGGATGGAACGGAGACTATACTATTTCCGATAAAACGCTTCATATCTCATCCAAGGATTACAATGGTAGCATTGCGCCAGGGGATTCGGTGAATGACGTCGGATTCATTATAAGCGGAAGCAAAGATTTGAAGATTGAAAAATAAAAGCGAAAAGTATATAATTTTAGGAAAAACTGCTGATAAGAAAGCGAGGAAAATACGATGTATATTACAATTACGGGAGAGCTTGGAAGCGGAAAAAGTACGGTTGCACAATTACTGTGCGATAAATATGGATTTACAAAATATTCAACGGGAACGATTCAAAGGGAGATTGCGAAGGAAAAAGGCATAACGACTCTGGAACTGAATCAGCTGATGTCCAATGATGTTAATAATGAATACGACGCGATGATAGATAATAAAACAATCGAAATATCGCGTAATAATAAAGGAAAAGACATAGTGTATGATTCCCGTATGGCATGGCATTTTGTGGAAGAATCATTTAAGGTCTATGTCACAGTGGATATACATGTTGCGGCAAACCGTGTGATAATGGCGGACAGAGGTCAGGAGGAGCATTATGATTCCCTTGAAGAGGCAGCAAAATCTTTAATAAAAAGAAAGCAGTTGGAGGACTCAAGATTTGCGCAAATCTATTCTGTCAATACGACAGATTTTGATAATTATGACTTGATAGTGGATTCTACGGTGCTTTCTCCTGAAGAATTGGCGCAATTCATAATGGAAAAGGCAAAAGAAGAGAATCATAAGCATGAAGTATATTTATCACCCCAAAGACTCTATCCTACGAAAAGTATTAAAGATATCAATTCGGAGAGCGCGGACGAATCGCAGAATAGTGAAGCTGATAAGCCGATAGATGTAGTTGGATATAATGGATTTTATTATATAATTAACGGTCATAACAGAGTATGTAACAAGATTCAGAGCGGGGAAAAATTAATCAACGCAAATGTGTACAATGCAGATGAAAAGGGCTGGGTTGAAAAGTACGGAAAAAATGTTGATGAACTCGTAAAGATGCCGAAAACATGTTATAGCGATTGGGAAGAACATACAGGAGTGAAATTTTTGGCATACCCATATTAATACATTAAGTTCGTACCCTGAGGTAACAGTTTCGCAGTTGGATATAATTATATAAAAACAGGAGAAAACATGATATACCTGTCACATTTTCAATTTCCTGACATAGAGATGGAATACAGTTTCAGAATGAGTCAGAAAAGGACCTGCTATGATACATATTATCCTTTTTTCATATTGTCAAAGCATAATCTGACGATGCTTGATTTTGAGCCTGTTACGATATTGTATGGCGGTAATGGCTCAGGTAAAACGACCGCCCTGAATGTTATTGCGGAAAAACTCGGATTGGAACGTGATACTTTATATAATCGCTCTAATTTCTTTGAAGATTACGTGAGGATGTGCAGTTACAGAACGGAGGAAGAGGAGCGTTCGCTGAAGGCGGAATCGAAGAAGAAAATGCCCGCGGGCAGCAGAATCATTACCAGTGATGATGTGTTTGATTTTATGCTGAACTTAAGAAG
>CAMWWS010000151.1 GCA_947178085.1 uncultured Lachnospiraceae bacterium
GGACAAATAGACATCGTTACACCTCCTTATTCGCGTTAAAGATATCTTTTATCACGGCCATTCGGGGATCCGGAACAAATGTATCACATTCACAGGTTCCTGTATTCAAATCCTTACCGCACTGTAAACATATACCTTTACAATCCGGTTTGCATAACACCTTCCGAGGCCAGTTGATTATGATTTCATTGTTCAGTAAGTCTTCCACGTTCAATTGATAGCCGTCCATAAAGTTCTGGTCGTCGTCTTCATCATCAGATAAATCTGAAGGTATATCAGAAACATGAACTTCTCTTGAAATTTGAATTTCCAGCTTCTCTTCAACCGGTTTCAAACACCTGTCACAGTTCATGGCAAAAGTAAATTCCGCATATCCCTCAATTTCAGCCTTATTCTTACCAACGTTGGTAAAAGTAAAATCAACCGGCGACTTATCAAGAATCCGAAACACTTCACCGCCGACAGAAACCTCATTAAGCTCCGTCTCTATCTGCATCTTTAATGTCTCACCATCGGATGTTAAAACATCAGTTAAATTTATGAACATAGTTGACTCCTATCCATACTCAAACTATTATACATACGGCTTTACTGTTTGTCAACCGGATTTTTTCATAATAATACCAGGGAAAAATAATTTTTCACCCTATGGCTCCTGCTCTTCCTGCTCTTTAATATACTTCGTCTTTTTGTCCTGATATTCTTTTAAACGATTGTTCAAAGCTTCCGTCATATGCTTGGCATTTTGCCATACAATGTTGGAAACAACAATAAAAACAACAAGAATGCTAAGAAACATAAATCCTGACTTTATTATATCTCTTACATCATACCAGTCAAAGAATACGGCACAGCTAAATACAACAATATTAATATAAATATAATGAATCAGGATACGAACAAAGGTCTGCTTTGCCGTGATTTCGCACTTCGGATAAATCAGATTTCCAAGCACACACACACATGAAGTAATAAGAATCTGCCAGAGGAGACTTACGGAAAGCATTATATCTTTTGCAAAAATACTAATAAACAGAGCTGTTGAAAAAAGAACACCTGTTGTAACATAGGGTAATGTATATAACATTTCCTTTATTTTTTCATACATATCACTTACCACACCTTTCTTTTTTATCCCCGTACCATACCGTTAGTTAAAGTCCAAGCTTATTTTTTAATATCGGCACGTACTGTCTTGAAATAACGATTCTCTCACCGTTTTGCATCAAAGCTTCAAAACGTCCGTTAAATCCCGGATAAAAATTCTTTACCTTTGCCAGGTTTAAGATTATCGACTTAGAAATACGAAGAAAATCCGTTCCTTCAAACCGTCTTTCCAGTTCATATAATTTCAGTCTCGTTTCATACATATTCTTTTCCAGATAAAGAAACACCTTATTATCCACTGCTTCAAAATAGTAGATGTCACCGGGTTCTATCTGTAGAATTCTCTCATCCTGCCTTACCGTCAGCTTTTCTCTTTTCAGTTTCAGGCCTTTGATAAGCTGCAGAATTGATTCGTCTACATCCCTGCACCGGATGATAATCTCTTCTTCTTCACCCGGTCCGATATCCTCCATAATGATTTTCATACGGCTATGCTCCTTTCCTTTATCTGTCACGCATCGCCTTTTTCCTGCTGATTAATGCCGCTGCTGCAATCACTGATACACCAAGTATAACTAGATACGTCACCTGTGCTCCAAGTGTTACCGTCTCACCATTCATAACAACTGTTATTCCCATACTTTCCTTAAAACCTTCTGCAAACTCATTAGGAAGACCGACAAATGTACTCTTTATAGCATCTTCGGTACAAACGACCCTCATCATTGCCGCGCCATGCAATACCGGCAGACATTTCAGTACATCCGCAACTTTCTGAGGAAGCATAGACATCGGAAGATAAATCGCGCCTACAAAACCCACCAATGTTCCAATCACCGTAAGCAGACCGCTCCATGCGCTCTCACTGTGGATAAACAGAGCAATCAGATAAGCAATCGCCGCGTACACAAAGGTATTGAGCGCAATCATTCCAAACAGTCTTAAGCATGCACTACCCGCAAGTGCATCCTGCCCTGTTGCCGCAAGATATACCTGCGATACGGCAAGTGTAATCAAACACATGGAAGTCCCGATAATCCATGCCGAAAAAATATATCCCAAGCCGATTTCCAGCCTTTTCACAGGGGCTATAAAAAAACTTGCCAGACGGTTTTGCGTCTCATCTTTTACCATATTTCCCATTACAGTCATCGCTACGGTTACAGCGTTTGTAACCAGAATTCCCGCCAGTGTCCATACCTGTATCAAATAATCTGCATTTGCCTTATCCTTGTCAGCGTCCCTGACATTACCTGACTTTTCCAGGACTTCCACAATATTCTCGCTGTTCATGTTTCCTAAAAATAATATCATAAGTCCCAATACAATTAACATAGATAAAATGGAAAAGAATACCGCTCCTTTGTCCCTTATAAAAATAAGTACGTTTCTTTTTACTAAGTTCATTACTACTTTCATTGTTATACCATGCTCCTTTCACTGTTATAGCTGTTCACGAACTTAGGTTAAATAAACAAAAACGGTGCTCATCGCAAGCGCAATCGCGCCTTATTTTGTTTATTTTACCTAAGTTCTGGTTATTACTTCTTTTCAAGCGACTTCCCTGTTACATTTAGGAATACATCATCCATAGAGCCCTGTACTAATTCAAATCCATCTAGAAATTCCTTAAGGTTATTGACGATCGGTAACGCCGACATACTGTTTTCTATTTCGATTATGGCATAATCTTCCCGCTTTTTGTATGGTAACTGCTGTTGTTTTAAGGCTGTTTCAAATGCCTCTTTCCGGTCCTCTTTAGGAATTAACATCAGTCTGTCCTTCGCATGTTGTTCTTTTAGGCTATATGGTGTTCCACGTTCCCTTATATGCCCACAGTCAATAATCGCAATGCTGGAGGCCTTGGCTGCTTCTTCCATATAATGTGTTGTCAGAAATACTGTCATTCCCATATCTTTTTGCAGCCTTGCCACACTCTGCCATACGTTCTTTCTGGTTGCCGGATCCAGTCCCGTTGTAGGTTCATCTAAAAACAATATCTCAGGTGCATTAATTAACGCTCTCGCAATCTCACAGCGTCTTTTCTGTCCTCCTGAGAGCTTCGCAAATCTTCTTCCGTATATATCTCCTAACTCCAGCACCTCACATATATTCAAAATCTGGCTTTTCAGTCTGCTTCCGTTTTTTTCATAGAGTGAGCCCCTTATGAACAGATTTTCTTTAACGCTCAATCTTTCATCCAGACAATTATTCTGATAGACAACACCGATTTTTCTTCGAATCTGTTCATTTTCCGCTCCAAGTTTATGTCCGCAGATTTCCACTTCCCCTGCTGTAGGTGCAAACAATGTACAAAGCATATTTATGGTAGTCGATTTTCCTGCGCCGTTGATGCCAAGGAATCCAAACAGTTCTCCCTTTTCAATACTGAAGCTTATATCGTCTACTGCTTTTACTTCTTTGAAATACTTCTTTAAATGCGTTACTTTTATTACCGTTTCCATTATGATTACCATATTCCTTTCATTAGCCTGTGAATTTGTATGCTTCCTTTGCACACATTTTTACGCTGGCTCTATCATAAATCCTTTTTTTATGCCGGACAATGAAAAAACGGTAAGAGGTTTATTAATCATTTTAAGTTGCATGATAAATCGGTAAGATACAAAAGAGATTCAAGCATACACCTGAATCTCTTACTTTAAAATTTTAAAACAAAAACATGCCCTTATTTTATTTGTCCATCCAATACTTTGACAGCTTCTTCTATCGCAGCATCCATGCCCGCAGGATTCTTACCGCCTGCCTGAGCCATATTCGGACGACCGCCTCCGCCTCCGCCGACAAGACCTGCAATACCTTTAATCAGATTTCCTGCATGCGCTCCGCAAGACATAGCTCCATCCGTTACCATGGATATAAGATTAACTTTACCGTCCTTATCGGAAGCAAGTACGACAACGCCCTCGCCTAATTTTTCCTTCAACTGGTCTCCTAAATCGCGCAGACCATTCATATCTACGCCGGATACTTTGGCTGCCAGAAGCTTCACGCCCTTCACTTCTCTTACCTTGTCCATAACATCGCCAAGCGCATCCTTTGCCGCTTTACTCTTTAAAGACTCATTCTCACTCTGCAGCGCTTTCAATTCAGCCATTAAATGAGAACATCTGTCAAGAAGATTTACCGGAGTTGTCTTTAATATTCTGGAAGCCTCTTCGAGTTTTGCTTCTAACTCCGCATAATATTTAATAACACCGTTTCCTGTCAATGCTTCAATTCTTCTGACACCTGCAGCGACACCGCTTTCGGAAATAATCTTAAAGGAAGAAATAACGCCTGTATTTGAAACATGCGTACCGCCGCATAATTCTTTTGAAAAATCGCCCATTTCCACAACACGCACTTTTTCACCGTATTTCTCACCGAACAATGCCATTGCGCCTGTTTTCTTGGCTTCTTCTATTGTAAGGACCTCTGTTATTACAGGAATGTTCTCTGCAATCTTCTCATTTACAATCTGCTCTACTTTAGCCAGTTCTTCCTCTGTCATGGCTGAAAAATGAGAAAAGTCAAAACGCAGTCTTTCACCATCATTATAGGAACCGGCCTGCTCTACATGCGTGCCGAGTACCGTACGGAGTGCTTTTTGCAAAAGGTGTGTAGCGCTGTGGTTTTTGCAGGTTGCAGTTCTTCTCTCCGTATCTACTTCAAGCGTAACAGTATCACCCACTTTAAACATACCGGATACCATGCGACCAATATGCCCGACTTTACCGCCTAACATCTTCACAGTGTCTTCTACCTTAAACTCACCGTCAGCACTTCGGATAATACCGACATCTCCGACCTGACCACCCATTGTCGCATAAAACGGCGTTTCATCTACAAAAATAGTGCCGATTTCTCCATCCGTCAAAGCTTCTACCAGTTCTGTCTCTGTTGTCAGAACTGAAATCTTAGAATCATGTACAAGCTTATCGTATCCAACGAATTCAGTGGTAACACTTGGGTCTATGGATTCATAAACAGTCACATCAGCTCCCATGTAATTTGTTACCTTACGAGCCTTACGCGCTTTGACTTTCTGCTCCTCCATCGCCGCCCTAAAACCGGCTTCATCAACAGTAAATCCCTTTTCCTCCAGAATTTCTTTCGTAAGGTCAATCGGGAATCCATAAGTATCATACAGCTTAAACGTATCTTCTCCGGATAATTCTTTCTTTCCTTCCTTTGTCAGGTTTTCTTCCATTTCTGATAAAATACTGAGTCCCTGATCGATCGTCTTATTGAATTTATTCTCTTCCTGAGTAAGAACATTGAAGATCAACTCTTTCTTTTCATCCAATTCCGGATAACCGTCTTTGGAGCCTTCTATTACAGTATTACTAAGGTCTGCCAGGAAAACGCCCTGAATACCAAGCTTACGACCCTGACGCGCTGCCCTTCTGATTATACGCCTTAATACGTATCCCCTGCCTTCATTTGACGGCATTATTCCATCTGAAATCATAAATGTTGCAGAGCGGATATGGTCTGTAATGATACGGATGGATACGTCAGTTTCATAGTCTTCTTTATAGGTAACACCTGCTATTTCACATACTCTTGTACGAAGAGCCAGAATCGTATCCACATCAAAGATAGAATCCACATCCTGTACTACGGAAGCAAGTCTCTCAAGCCCCATTCCAGTATCAATATTTTTCTGCTTAAGTTCTGTATAATTTCCCTTACCGTCGTTATCAAACTGCGTAAATACGTTGTTCCAGATTTCCATATAACGGTCGCAGTCGCAGCCTACCGTACAATCCGGCTTGCCACATCCATATTTCTCACCGCGGTCATAATAAACCTCAGAACAGGGTCCACATGGTCCGGAACCATGCTCCCAGAAGTTATCTCCTTTACCGAAACGGTAAATTCTCTCCGGTGCTATTCCGATTTCCTTATTCCATATCTCAAACGCTTCCTCATCCTCTTCATAAATTGACGGATAAAGTCTGCTCTCATCCAGTCCGACTACCTCTGTCAGAAATTCCCAACACCATGCAATCGCTTCATGCTTAAAATAATCTCCAAAAGAAAAATTTCCAAGCATTTCAAAAAATGTACCGTGCCTTGCCGTCTTTCCCACGTTTTCCAAATCACCTGTACGAATACACTTCTGGCAGGTCGTTACGCGTCTCCTCGGCGGTATCTCCTGCCCGGTAAAATATGGTTTTAACGGAGCCATGCCTGAATTAATGAGCAGCAGACTGTTGTCATTGTGCGGCACAAGCGAAAAACTCTTCATTTTTAAGTGTTCCTTGCTTTCAAAAAACTCAAGAAACATACGTCTTAGTTCATTTACACCATATGATTTCATAATACAACTTTATCCTTTCTATATTCGCATTCATTTAGTTAATTGCAAAAATTTATTACAATAACCAGAACTTATACAACATAAACAAGATAAGGTGCGATTTCGCTTGCGGTGAGCACCGTTTTTGTTTATGTTGCATAAG
>CAMWWS010000152.1 GCA_947178085.1 uncultured Lachnospiraceae bacterium
AATCGTAACGTTCTGCAGGTCGATAATGCCGAGTTTCAGCTGACTTATCAAAGCACGTAAAATATTTTCTTCCGTTACTATACCCTCGTCTACCAGCGTCTCTCCAAGCTTACGTCCACTGCCTTTTTGCAGCTGCAGGCCTTTCTCTAACTGCTCTTCCGTAATAACCCCGCTGTTTATCAGAACATCTCCTAGACGCAATTTTTTCCTGCTCTCCATAACACATACCCCTTTTTCCATATATAATATAAGCCTACTATTTACTATTTTACTCTTTTTAGTTTTTTTGTGCAAGACTATTGAACAGACTTAAGTTAAAACTGCATTAGTTTTTCGCAAAATAGCTGTTCCCTACTTGTCTGACCAGCCCGAAGATGCACAGCTTTATTAGTTGGTTTAATAATTCGGGCATGGGTAAATCGCAGCCAGTTTTCGATAACAGCTGTTCTTTTATAATTTCTGCAGGCTGTGGCTCTTCTTCCAGAATCTGTATAAGCTTCGACTGAACATCTGATAATAAAGTGGTATTCTTGCATTTGTCAATTGTCTGCGTCACATTTTTCCCGTCTGCTTTTCTATTGCAAAATGACCGTTCTTTTTGCAATACACCTACTTTTCCCATAAGTTCCTTAACAATCTCCTGCGGAGACAGTGCTATTCCTGCCCCCTGCTGAAGCAAACGATTACATCCCTCGCTCAATGCATCAGTCACCCTGCCGGGTAATGCATAAACTTCCTTTCCCTGTTCCAACGCCATATCTACTGTAATCAAAGTACCACTCCTGTTCTTCGCTTCAATAACCAGCACAATATCCGAAAGTCCGCTGATAATACGGTTTCTCGGTGGAAACAGACTGTTTTTCGGCATGATTCCCGGAAGATACTCTGAACATGCACCGCCTTGCAGACAGAGCATATCATACAGAGCCCTGTTCTCTTCCGGATAGCATATATCAACTCCGCATCCCAGCACGCCCAAAGAATATCCGCCAGCTTCAAGCGCTGCTTTTTGCCCTATTCCGTCTATACCTCTCGCCATGCCGCTGATGACCTGTACTCCCATCATTGCAAGTTCACTGCCAAAATACTTCGCCATTCGTCTTCCGTATTCCGAGCAGTTTCTGGCTCCTATTATCGCTACTGACGGTCTGCTTTGCTCCGGAAGCTTTCCCCGATAGTAAATTCCATAAGGAGCATCTGAAATATTTGAAAGTCTATACGGATAATCAGAATGTCCTATACAGGTGAACTTAATCTGTCTGTCTACAAGTCTCAAATATTCTTCCCAAATATCATGTTTCTGTCTTGAAACCACAATCTTCTCTGCAAGCTCCGGTTTTCTGCCCAAAGGCGGCAAAACGCTTTCTATTTTCTCTTTCGGCAGCCGATATAAAGCCTCCGGTGTTTCCACCTGCGCAAGTATGTGTCTGATTGTTTTGCTGCCTATGCCATTGATACTATACAGCCAGTGTGCATATGGCAGCATGCTGTCTTCTATTTTCTCTATATTTTCAATCCTAAAATCCACCGCAATGTTCCCTTCCCGATATATCTTATCCTGTTATTTCTCACTTTAGGTTTTTGCAGTCCGCCACACGGTAGCAAAGTGCTTCTGTCAGATGCGCTTCCCCAATATTCTTTGCACCATCCAAATCAGCTATAGTCCTCGCCACCTTAAGAATACGGTGATATCCCCTTGCCGTCAGATTCAATTTCTGAAAAAACTGCTCTATCAGCCGTTCTTCGGCTAATCCCAACGCGCAGTATTTCCGAATATCTTCCACTCCCATATCAGTATTGAAACGAAGCCTCGTTCCCTCAAAACGTTTCTGCTGAATTCTCCGTGCTTCCAATATCCGTGCGCGTATCTGCTCGCTGCTTTCCTGCCTGCCAGCACTTGTCAGTTCAGACAACTTAAGCGCAGAAGCTTCCACACAGATATCAATCCTGTCTAAAATCGGTCCCGATATCCGCTCCAGATAGCGATGTACTTCATAAGGCGTGCAGCTGCATTTCTGCACATCCGGATAATAGCCGCATGGACATGGGTTCATGGCGCCCACCAGCATGAAGTCAGCAGGATAGATATAACTGCCGCTGCTTCTGGCAAGTTGTATATGCTTGTCCTCTAAAGGCTGTCGCAGAATATCTATGGTCTCTCGTTTAAATTCCGGAAGTTCATCCAGAAATAAGACACCTCTATGTGCAAGCGTAACCATCCCCGGTGCCGGTACTTTACCGCCGCCTGCTAACGCTTGTCTTGTTATGGTGTGATGTGGGGCAACAAAGGGTCGATTGGTAATTAGCGCTTCTTCAGGCGCAAGCAGACCGGATATACTGTAGATTTCAGAAACCTCCATGCTTTCTTCCAACGACATGGGCGGCAGGATAGTCGGGATTCTTTTGGCAATCATAGTCTTACCGGAGCCGGGAGGTCCGATAATAAGAAGATGGTGAAATCCTGCCGCTGCTATTTCTGCTGCCCTTTTTACGCCTTCCTGCCCGTTCACGTCAGCAAAATCCGGTTTTGTATCGCTTTGTTTTCTTGTAAGTAATGCCTGAACGTCTATTTTAGTCGGACGTATCAATTCACATCTTTTTCCTTCCTCTTCTCGCAGATAGCCTAAGACCTCTATGATATCTGAAACGCCTATTATCTCAATATTCTGAACAACCGCACCCTCTGCGGCATTGTCCTTAGGGAGAATACATCGTTTTATCCCCTGTTTTTCCGCCTCTCTGACTATGGGCAGCACGCCTTTCACTGGCTTGACCTCTCCATTTAACCCTAATTCTCCGATAATAATGGTATCTTTGGCGCTGTTTTCCGGCAGATACTCCAAGGCAGTCAAAATTCCGACAGCCACAGGCAAGTCAAACAGGGCACCTCCTTTGTGCATATCCGCAGGAGACAGACTTACGTTGATGCACATTG
The DNA here is from genome assembly GCA_947178085.1 of uncultured Lachnospiraceae bacterium. Next base: position 2,936 of record CAMWWS010000152.1, read on the forward strand.
GCGGCAGGGGAAGTCCGGCATTTTTCAAAGCGACTTTTACCCGCTCCCTCGCCTCTCTGACCTCATTGCCAAGCAGCCCCACCATCTGAAAACAGGGCAGACCTTTTGACGCGTCTACCTCAACCTGAATCAGATAACTTCTGATTCCGCGAACTGCGCCTGATGTAATTGAACTAAACAATTTTTTTCCTCCTTCTGTTTTTTCAAGACGTCCATTGTACAAAATATACAATCCAACGCAGGTCCGCTTTCGCTACAGTTCAGCCGCAACGGTACTAAGCTCGAAAGGACCTCGCTAAAGTACAAGACCACTTTCAGTGGTCTACGGCTCCATAGCACCCTGCTTATGAACTTGTATAGTTTATACAACTACGTTATTGATGTTTGAATACTTCGGCGATATGCCGTGATTCATAATTTAGAAATTAAATAGATAAATTCTTGAACAAAACTAATGTTAATATATACTAACAGAAATGTCAATAAAAATTATATTAAAGAATAAATATCATTTTATTTTAGAATAGATAGAATATTTACAAACCGCTCATCCAACAACCAGAACTTAGGCACCATAAGCAAAACAAGGCGCGATTTCGCTTGCGGTGAGCGCCGGTTTTGCTTATGGTGCCTAAGTTCGTGAACTGCGATAACTGTTTCGCAAATACCTGATTAAAATATTTTATTCTGCATTCCGTCCGGATCAACCGCGAACTGAATTGCCATTTCCCTGTCAATCTTTCCTTCGAAGTAAAGCTGCGTAATACTTTCATCCATTGTAATCATTCCCATCTTACGGTTTGTCTGCATAACGGACACAAGCTGATGGGATTTGCCTTCACGAATCAGGTTTCTAACCGCGTGGTTGGCATGCATAACTTCAAATGCCGCCACACGCCCTCTGCCATCAATCGTGGGAATAAGCTGCTGGGAAATAACCGCTTCGAGAACATTTGCAAACTGTACACGAATCTGCTGCTGCTGATGAGGCGGGAAGACATCGATTACACGGTCAACCGTACTTGCCGCGCCAATAGTATGCAATGTGGATAATACAAGATGTCCTGTTTCCGCCGCTGTTATGGCAACACTTATTGTCTCAAAATCACGCATCTCTCCGACCAGAATAACGTCCGGGTCTTCACGCAGTGCAGCACGCAGCGCATTGGCATAGCTCTGTGAATCAAGCCCGATTTCACGCTGGTTTACCATAGCCATTTTATGCTGATGCAGATACTCAATCGGGTCTTCAAGTGTAATAACATGGGCATCTCTGTTATTATTTATCTTATCAATAATTGCAGCAAGGGTAGTAGACTTACCGCTTCCGGTAGGTCCTGTAACCAGAATCAGACCTCTTTTTCTTTCATATAAATTGATAACTGAATCCGGAACGCCAAGCACTTCAGGTGCCGGCACCTGAGTGCTTACAAGACGCAGCGCCATGGCGCATGTTCCTCTCTGCTTATAAGCGTTTACACGGTAACGTCCAAGTTCGGGAATAGAGAAAGACATATCATACTCTCCGCGCTCTTCAAAACGTTCACGCTGTACTTCCGACATGACCTCTAATACTAACTCCAACGTATCTGCCGGCAGCATTTTAGGATAATTCATTGCAATTAAGTTACCGTTTACACGCATTTTCGGCGGTACACCTACCGTAATATGTACATCAGACGCGCCCGCTTCATGGGCAACCCTCATAATCTCATTTATTGATGGCATCTGTCAAATCCTTCTTTCTGTATATTTATGTTAATCAACTCTGATCTCTTTTTCAAGCTGTGACTCCTTCGCATAAACAGGTTCTTCCACATTAATTCCCTGCCGCTTCAAAAGATCCATGTTCATGACATAACGGTTATCCATTGTCTTCATGACATCCTTAATTTCCAAGTGTCCATCATATGAACGATGACTCAAATCAATAAGCCTGTTATCGCCAAAAGTCAATACCATAGGCTTAAGAATATTTGCCGGGTTCTCAACCAATACAAGGGCTTTGTCTCCTGTGCTAAGCTCCACACTGACGCCTGGAAAAAGAATATTAATGGATTTGCACAGGGCGCTTACTACCTTTTCATCAAAATATTTAGGATTATCCTGCAGGAATCTAAGAGCTGCGACCTCAGACGACGCTTCTTCAGCGTCAATCTGCACCGCCGTCATCGTATCGAAGGTTTCTGCTACAGACAGTACCTTTGCGCACATAATCATCTTAGAGAGATCGTTCTCTTTGCCCTTCTCAAGACATTCCAGATTATTCTGTGTCTGTACGCAGATTCGCTTGATATTAGGTGATGCCGCAAACACGTGTTCAATCAGACCAAAACCTGCTATTTCCGCCGCTTTAATCCGTTCTTTCTCAGCGTCATTCCATACATCCTGAAGCAGAATCTCCTTTGGCGCCGAAAGCTTTCCGATATCGTGAACAATTGCAGCGGTAACCGTTTCAAGCTGTTCTGACACCGTCAATTTCATAGTATGCGTTATAAGCGCGCATAAAATTGCTACATTCAAAGAATGTTTATAAATATAGTCCTCTTTGCTGCGCAGATTCTGCATAAAGGTGATTTTTCTGTCCAGATGGCCGTAATATCTGATAACGTTCGATGTAAGCACCTGCATCTTAGCCGTCTTTGATTTTAATAAAATATTATCCAGTTCTTCACGAATGGAAAACACGCACATGGTCTGAAAACGTTCAAATTCAATGTCGTCTCTGGTCATCGGCGGCACGGGTTCTGCCGGTTCCAATACAAAAATACCAATCAGTCCAAAGTTTTTGATACTGTTAATGCTCTGAGTGGTGAGTTTTGAATTCCTTTCATACAGCAGAACTCCATTCTTATTGTAAATAGGACGGGCAAGCCGCATACCTGTCTTTAAGTCATCCCTTTTTACAAAAATCATCTGCTCTTATCCTCCTGTTTATCTGCTAACTAAATCCTTCCCGCAATTTTTCCAAAGCTCTTTTTTCAATTCTGGAAACGTAGCTTCTGGAAATTCCCAGACTCTTTCCTATTTCACGCTGCGTAATTTCGTGATCGTCTTTAAGCCCGTAACGCATGGTAAGAATTTCTTTTTCACGCTTATTCAACTTTTTATCCAGCAGTCCGGATAAACATTTCAGGTGTTCTTCCACTTCCATCTGCTCTATAATATCAGGCTGTTCCTGTTCTATGATGTCTAACAGGTTGATTTCATTTCCTTCTCTGTCCGTTCCAATCGGCTCGTAAAGGGATACTTCCCTGGAAGTTTTCTTCTTCGCCCGTAACAGCATTAACAATTCATTGTCTATGCATCTTGAAGCATATGTGCTGAGTTTTCCTTTTCCGGCATCGAAAGAATCTATCGCTTTAATGAGTCCTATCGTCCCTGTTGAAATCAGGTCTTCCATGTCCTCATCAACATTCTGATACTTTTTGGCAATGTGTGCCACCAGACGAAGATTATGCTCAATCAGTATTTCTTTGGCAAGCTGCTTCTGCCTGCCTTCTCCTTCTTTCAGTTGGCGAAGGTATGCGGCTTCTTCTTTCGCCGTCAGCGGTTGTTTAAATGTTTTCAAAAGAAGCCCCCAAAGTTCATTTACTTTATTCTATGACTTCG
>CAMWWS010000153.1 GCA_947178085.1 uncultured Lachnospiraceae bacterium
GTTGTGTAGCAGTTATGGAAGGCGGTAAACCAACAGTTATCGCTAATACAGAAGGCGCAAGAACTACACCCTCAGTAGTTGCATTTACTAAGACAGGAGAAAGATTAGTCGGCGAGCCTGCAAAACGTCAGGCGGTAACAAATGCTGACAATACGATTGCGTCCATTAAGAGGGATATGGGTACAGACAACGGTCGTTCCATTGACGGAAAGAAATATTCACCGCAGCAGATTTCTGCTATGATTCTGCAAAAGCTTAAAGCAGATGCAGAGAACTATCTTGGCGAAAAAGTTGACGAAGCTGTTATCACGGTGCCGGCTTACTTTAATGATGCACAGAGACAGGCAACCAAGGATGCCGGAAAGATTGCGGGGCTTGATGTAAAACGTATTATCAATGAGCCTACCGCAGCAGCTCTTGCTTATGGTCTGGACAATGAAAAAGAGCAGAAGATTATGGTATACGACCTTGGTGGAGGAACATTTGATGTTTCCATCATTGAAATCGGTGAAGGTGTTATCGAAGTACTGGCTACCAACGGTGATACCCGCCTCGGCGGTGATGACTTCGACCAGAAGATAATCGACTGGATGGTAAGAGAGTTTAAGAATGCAAACGGCGTAGATCTGTCTCAGGATAAGATGGCGCTTCAGAGATTAAAAGAAGCGGCTGAAAAAGCAAAGAAAGAACTTTCTTCCGCAACTACAACAAACATTAACCTGCCGTTTATCAGCATGAATGCAAGCGGACCGCTTCACTTCGACATGAATCTGACAAGGGCTAAATTCGAAGAGCTGATACACGATTTGATAGAGAGAACTGCAATTCCTGTTCAGAACGCAATGAAGGATGCGGGACTTACCAACTCTGATTTAGGTAAAGTATTGTTAGTCGGCGGTTCCACACGTGTTCCTGCCGTACAGGAAAAAGTAAAACAGCTGACAGGACATGAGCCGAATAAGAGCCTTAACCCTGACGAATGTGTTGCTCTCGGAGCTTCCATTCAGGGCGGTAAATTAGCAGGCGATGCAGGCGCAGGTGAAATTCTGCTTCTGGATGTAACCCCTCTTTCTCTTTCTATCGAGACAATGGGCGGCGTTGCTACCAGACTGATTGAAAGAAATACTACGATCCCTACTAAACACAGCCAGATTTTCTCGACGGCAGCAGATAATCAGACTGCGGTTGATATCAATGTAGTACAGGGTGAGAGACAGTTTGCTAAGGATAACAAATCACTCGGACAGTTCAGACTGGATGGTATTCCACCGGCAATGCGTGGAGTTCCGCAGATTGAGGTAACTTTTGATATTGATGCAAACGGTATCGTTAATGTATCAGCTAAAGATTTGGGAACCGGCAAGGAACAGCATATTACCATTACGGCAGGCTCTAATATGTCCGATGATGAAATCGACAGAGCAGTTAAGGAAGCTGCTGAATATGAAGCACAGGATAAGAAGAGAAAAGAAGCTGTCGATACAAGGAATGATGCAGACTCTTTTGTATTCCAGACAGAGAAAGCTTTAAGCGAAGTAGGCGATAAGATTGACGCATCGGAAAAAGCCGGTGTTGAAGCTGACTTACAGGCTGTTAAAGATATTCTGGAAAAGACAAAAGATCAGGAAATGTCAGACAGCCAGATAGATGAGTTAAAGGCAGCTAAGGAAAAACTTACGAATTCTGCACAGTCCCTGTTTACTAAGATGTATGAGAACATGCAGCAGGCACAGGGCGGTCCTGACATGGGCGCGGCAGGCGCACAGGGAGCACCCGATATGGGCAGCGCAGATGCGGCAGATGACGTTGTAGACGGTGACTACAGAGAAGTCTAACCTTCCGAACGGAAACAGGCTTGGAGGATTATAAACATGGCGGAGCAGAAAAGAGATTATTACGAAGTTCTCGGCGTAGATAAGAGCGCTGACGAAGCGGCGCTCAAAAAAGCATACAGAGTTCTGGCTAAGAAGTATCACCCGGATATGAATCCCGGAGATGCAGAGGCTGAAAAAAAATTCAAAGAGGCGTCTGAGGCATACGCTGTATTAAGCGACCCCGAGAAGAGACGGCAGTATGACCAATATGGTCATGCAGCCTTTGAATCCGGTGCCGGCGGAGGATATGGCGGATTTGATTTCAGCGGTATGGATTTCGGAGATATTTTCGGAGATATTTTCGGAGATTTCTTTGGAGGAGGCCGACGCGGAAGAAACAACGGACCTATGAAGGGTGCCAATCTACGTACCAGTGTGCGGATTACCTTTGAGGAGGCTGTCTTTGGCGTTGAAAAAGAACTGGAACTTACGCTGAAAGATGAATGTACTACTTGCCATGGCAGTGGAGCTAAGCCGGGCACAAGCCCCGAAACCTGCCCAAAATGCGGTGGAAAGGGTCAGGTCATATCTACACAGCCGTCCTTCTTCGGAGGAACGAATAGAATTGTTCGGACTTGTCCGGACTGTAACGGAACAGGAAAGGTTATCAAGGAGAAATGCCCTGACTGTTACGGAACGGGATATATTGCCAATAAGAAGAAAATACAGGTATCCATTCCTGCGGGTATCGATAATGGTCAGAGCGTAAGAATCCGTGAGAAGGGTGAGCCGGGAACTAACGGAGGACCGCGTGGAGACTTACTCGTGGAGGTAATCGTAGGACGCCATCCGATATTCCAAAGGCAGGATACAAATATTTATTCTACCGTACCCATGTCGTTTGCAATAGCGGCGCTTGGTGGTGAAATCATTATAGATACGATAGATGGCAAAGTTATCTATGATGTTAAGCCGGGTACGCAGACAGACACCAAGGTTCGTCTGAAAGGTAAGGGAGTGCCGTCTCTCAGAAGTAAGGACATAAGAGGAGACCACTATGTCACACTGGTAGTTCAGGTACCCGACAAGCTGTCGCGTGAAGCGAAGGACCTTCTGAAACAGTTTGACGAACAGACCGGTAATACGTTAAACGCTGCCAAACAGGCAAGCTCCGGCTCAGAAGAACCTAAGGGCAAAAAGAGATTCAGGAAATAAATTTGATATTTAAATAAGAAAAATCGCTGTGAAGTCTTTAATGAGGACCGGACAGCGATTTTTTATTTGTAATGGATTTGTAACAGATATGATGCAAAAATGATGCATGTATGTTTTAGAATGTATAATGTGTAAGAATATAGCGAAAGAGATGATATCGTGAGAAAGAAGATTGTAAGTATCAATATCATGATACTGCTGTTGATGATATTAGCAGGTGTCAATGTCATGATATTGATAGTGATAATATTTCATGGCAGTTATGAAAGAGAAGATGCTCTCAGTGCGACATGCGTTGATGGGTATGTCAGTGAAAACAGATTTAGCGAATATGGAGAGCAATATTCTCTGATAGAGACAGTAGATGGTAAGTTTGCGGTAACACTATATGATAAAGAAAATAATGTAGTTCATACTGAGACTTATCTGAAGCTTCCGTGGATTGAAGAAAAGACGGACAACATATTAGAGATTGGTGTGTCGGGAGGTGATATATCTTCGCTTATAGTTTATTATGATAAAGAGCGGTCGATAGTATCCCCATTTTATACGGAGTCATTTTATCTTAGGGATAACTATGTTGCTTATATGAAAGATGAAAATACAATGGTATTGACAGATATATTCGAAGATGGTGAATTGTATATGGAAGTCAACAGGAATTTTAGCGACACTCGGCATCTGGGAGGAATGCATCATTCTATAAAAAATGTCACAATGTTCACGCTGAATGGTCAGGATGTAGTGGCGCTGGAATACGATGAAGGTGAGGATCGGGAACTGATAACGGATATCATAGCGCTGGATGGAGAAGAGATTGTTTTTAATAAATTAGAGGAGATAGAGAGAAATTATGAGATTTTGGAGTATGATATCTGCTCTCCTGTGTTGTTTGATTTTGAGAATACAAATCTGGCGATAAAAAAATTTATAGAGCTCAAAGTTAGTATTAATGAAGAACTATCGCAAAAATATAGGAAAGAGTTGAAAATAACGATGGATTATCATGCTTTTGATTTTGATGATGATGGGTCGGATGATTATCTGGTGTGCATTGAAAGGGAACTGTACGACGGAAGAGTGGAACATTGGATAGAAATCTATGTTACGAGACAAGGAAGCGGCTGGGTTTGGGATGGACATGAGAAAGAAATGGTAGAGAATGTGCCTTATGAGTGTCTGGAATTAAATCTGCCGCTGTACAATCAGGTTGAAGAGAACGGGCATAAGCAGGTTATGGTATTAGATGAACAGGTGAACGGGTATTATACAATCGTGCTTCCGGGGAGTAATCTGATATTAAGATATAATGATCGGTACAATAAATATGAATTTTGTGATCAGAATATCGAAGAGGAGGTTCTTTCTTTTGAAAAGGGTAATTAGCATTGCTTTAATATTATGCTCTTTAAAGTGTATAAGCATTTATGCGCAAGCAATAGGAATGTATTCTACTGCCAAGATTATTTATGAAGCTAAAGAAATTTCATACGATGTTCCGTTGGAGGAAAATGTATCAATACCATACGATGTTTCATTGGAGAAAAATGTATCAATACCATACAATGTTCCTTTGGATGAAATAGCAGAAAAATTAAAGCATGTCTACGCATATGACAATATGGTGCCTCTTAAAACAGAGGCGTGGTGGTCTGTTGAGTATTTATATGGAGAACTGGGAGCGCTGCCGGAAGGAGAGGATGTTTTGATATCTGTCTATGCTGTAAAAGGAAACAGATTGCTTTTTCTTCCGGAAGATAAAGCCAATACGGAGATTCTATTGAATGGTACACCCTGTAAAATGTATTATTCGGAGAAAGAGGAAGGATACTTGTTTTATGCTCTTATTGATTGGCAGCTGGTGGATGATGGTGTTCCTGTTAATTATTGTGAAGGTTATTATGATTATGGAATCAAAAGCTGCATTGTAGGAGTAAAAGAAGTGCCTGAACCTCATGTTATTAATTACTACTATCAAGCAGATTATCAGTATGGAATAAACGATTTAGAAAAACTTGGAGAAGTGAGAGTAAGTTTTAACCCCAATGCGACAATTGAACTGACGGAGATTCCTATAGATGGGAATTTGTATGTGGACGCTATATTAGAATATATGGCTGATGCTATTAGGAAAAAACAACAATATGGCAGTTATGACGTATATCTGGAAACATATGGGCGTCTGCATGGTAAATATGGCGAAGGTACATATGGTCAAATCACTGGGGTGATTACCGGTAACGGATTGGAAGAATATTTCTTTTTTGAAATTTCGGATGGTTGGGGGTATATAGATAAGGAATGTGTATTTCCGACATTTTATAGCGGACCGGTAGATGAAAGTATTTACTTTGTGAATCATGGACATATGGCTAATAAGCCGGATAATCTGTTACAGAGAATCATAGGTTTGCAGCGGGAAGCCATTCATCTGGAAGTGACAAAAGATGCGGAGGAGGAAACAAAAGTAGCTAAGAGTGATATTACTGATTGTAATTCTGACATAGATTTTCGGACAATGAATGCAGAAGAAGCATTGGGCTGGATTAACTATGTGTACAGCTACGGGGAGTGTTTCGGAATGAATGAACTTGGATATCAGGAAGGAGAGCTGAGAGGGTATTATGGTGATGACATTCTTATGTATACACGGAATAATACTGGCGATACCATCTATTTTATTCCGAAATCCGTGACAAATACTACTATAGTAGGTGAGAATGGACAAGAATACCGTGTGTATGTAAATAAAGATGGAAATGTGAAATTCTATTGTTTGGAAAGTAATAGATATGCGGATAAAGACGGACAGTTAATGACTAAACTTTTTACGGAATGCTATCTGAGTACAGAAGCTGTAAAGGATTCTGTTTTAGTCGGAGAAGGGAAATTACAGTTGCTGGAACTTTCATTACTGGATGTGCCGGACGTAGCGGAGGATGAGTACGTCACTGCAACTAAGGAATATGTAGAAGATATTTTGAAACAGAATGAAAAGAGCGGCAGATATGAAATGTATATTGGAGAGTATGAAGCATTATTTATGAATGAAGTCTGCTTGTCTGTGGCGCTCTTAAATGAAGATGAGGCATACTATTTTCGTTATATGATTGTAAAGAATGGTGAGGAGAATTACTATTTCTGGCCGGTAGGGTTCGGCTTAGACGGCAGTCTGGAAGAATGTGAGGCGGACAGGCACTATATGAATAAAGTATGTATAGAGAGAACGATGCAGTTAAGGCGAAGAGAGATCGTTTTAGATGATAATATGGCAGTATCCCAAACGGCTGGAGAGGGTAAAGAAGATAAATGGGATGTAGACTTTGAAGTTATAAGAGATGGATATATATTTTACGAGCAACAGAATGAAATTGATATTTATTATCCGCAGCTTATTGGCTTTGATGATTCTGCAAAAGAAGAGCGGATTAACGCTTTGATTGAAGAAGATGTAAAGAAAATAATAGGTGATAAAAACAAGGAAGGCGATAATACTCTATATTGC
>CAMWWS010000154.1 GCA_947178085.1 uncultured Lachnospiraceae bacterium
TACATAAACAGATAATAGCCCAGAGAGATAAAGGAAAGGCAATTCTGCTGATTTCTCTGGAGCTTGACGAAGTGATGAATCTGGCGGATACCATCGGCGTTATCTACAATGGAGAAATACAGAAAATAGCCGACGCAAAGACATTAACTTCAAGTGAAGTTGGAGAATTCATGATGGGGGTAGGACACAGATGAAAAAAGAGAATAAAAATATATTAAATAATATTATCCTGTCTACAATCGGTCATGAAAAACGGCAGAGCTATATGATACCGGTTTTTACAATTCTTTTAAGCTTAGTTGTAGGCGCGGTTGTGATTGCATGCCTTGGCAAAAATCCTTTTTATGCCTATTATAATCTGCTGCAGGGCTCAGGTCTTGCACCCAAGGCTTCATACGCCGGACATAAGGGCATAATAACCGATTTTACCAGCTTCCTTAACGCATTGACTCCTATGCTTTTTGCGGCGCTGTCTGTAATAATAGCATTGAAATGCGGCTTGTTCAATATCGGCATTTCCGGACAGATGCTGGCAGGCGCTTTTACCGCCACCGTCCTTGTGGGTTACTCTTCCCTTCCATCTGTTATAGCCAAGCCTCTTGTAGTCGTTATCGGATTCACGGCAGGCGCTCTGGTAGGCGCTTTGGTAGGATACTTAAGGCACAGCTTCAACATCAATGAAGTAGTTTCCACAATCATGTTGAATTATATCATACAGTATATTGTCAGCTTCTTTATTAATTCTTTTTATGTGGACCCTGTATCCAGACAGTCCAGGAATATCGGCGCAAACAGCAGACTCACGCTAGTGGATACATTAATCGGTAACTATAAACTGGATATTCCTCTCGGAATCATTCTGGCAGCGGCAGGAATCGCCGTAACAGCTTTTCTGTTTAAAAAGACCACACTGGGATTTGAGATTAAAGCCGTAGGCAGCAGCGTCAGAGCCGCAGAATACGCCGGTATTCAGGTAGGGCGTACCAGAATTCTGGCAATGATACTTTCAGGAGGCTTTGCTGGACTTGCCGGGGTCACATATTACCTCGGTTATTTCGCTTCCATACAACCACGTGTGCTTGCAAGTACAGGCTATGATGCTATCGCGGTAGCTCTGCTTGGAAACAGCTCACCCATAGGCATCATCTTCTCCTCTTTCCTGATTACCGTAATCTCTAAAGGGAGTACATATATGAGTTCATCGTCTGGAGTGCAGCCGGAAATCGCATCTGCCATCACAGGTGTTATTTTATTATTCAGTGCTTGCGGCGCATACGTGAAATATAAAGTCAACAGATGGAAGGAGGAACACTGATGAATACAATTATTATCGACGGACTCTCATTTGCCCTGCCTCTGTTTATTATGGCAATCGGTGGAATTTATTGCGAAAGAAGCGGCATTACCAACCTTGCCATTGAGGGACTTCAAGGTTTCGGAGCTTTCTGCGGTGCGCTGTTCGCATTCTGTATTGCCGGTAACTTTGCGGGAAATTCCCCCATACCTTTTTATTTTGCTATGTTGTTCGCATTTTTAGGCGGAATGCTCTTTTCACTTATCCATGCGATGCTATGCATTAAATTCAAGGCAAATCAGGTAATAAGCGGCGTTGTTATAAATATTCTTGCCATGGCGCTTACGGAATTCCTGACCAAGCAGATTAACGCCAGCATATTTGGTGCAGCTTCCAATAAGTTTGTATTGGGAGTTTCTTCAAGGCTCACCATTCCCGTTATATCCAAAATTCCGGTAGTTGGCGCTGTATTTACTAACCTTTATCCTTTTGAAATCGTAATCGTGGTAATTGCCTTCATAGCATGGTTTGTCCTTTATAAGACCAGATTCGGACTTCACCTTCGTGCCTGCGGTGACAATCCCCACGCAGTTGATGCCGCAGGAATCAATGTCAGCAAGGTAAGGCTGATAGCTGTTATGGCTTCCGGAGCTTTTTCAGGACTTGGCGGTATCTGCTTTGCATACTCTATTTCGGCGAACTTTTCATCCAATATCTATTCCGGATACGGATATCTAGCAATCGCAGCGCTGATATTCGGCAACTGGAAGATTATGCCTACACTGGGAGCGTGCCTGCTCTTCGGAATCGCAAGGTCTACGGGCTATGAAATTGTCAAGATACTGGGAATGCCTAGCACATATCAAGATCTTGTAATGCTGCTTCCTTATGTGCTGACTCTTCTGATGCTGATATTCTTTAGCAAGAAGAATCATTCGCCGAAGGCGCTTGGGGAGATTTATGATAAGGGAGCCAGGTAGAGGCAGCAAAATATTCAAACAATATAGTACCCGAAACCTTAAGTAGAATTTATCGTCAACCTATACAAATAAAAAAGGCCCTGTCAATAGGCAGGGTCTTTAATATCTTCATTTTCAAGTGCATATCTCTTATACTATTTCTTTCTACTGTAGCCTATCATACTTATTATCATTGAAATCACAAAAATAACAACTGCTGCTACTCCTACCGCAACAACATAATAGTGTATGGAATTTGTCATAGCAGAAAATCCAGCTCCGTCTTCAAAATATTTAACAAAATAGAATATAGGAAATACTGCAATAATCCCCATTGTCTGTGCAGAGCGGAATCCAAACCAATAGGTTAATGGCAGGCAAATTCCAGTCCATAATAACGGAACAATGGCAGAAACAGCAGTAGAAACTCCCCAAACAACAATATTAAAACTCCGAAAAGCAACACTGGATACAAGATTAATTAAAATGCTTCCTATAAGGCTGACTGCCAGTGTGCAAACAACAGAAATGTACTTGCTTGTTACTACTGAAACTGCATTTACAGGCATTGCCAACTGGTATTTTTTCCAACACGCCTTTTCATCATTTGCAAAGCTCATTACATTTTGCATACCTATTGTCATTGCAAGCATTACAGAAGCAAACAGCCCGGCATAAACACCAGTATTAAACATAAGCAATATAATTACGCCAGCCGCTATCAGAACCAGTTTTTTATCAAAGCTTTTAAAGAAAATTAAAATATCTTTATAAATCAATCCTTTCATGCTGCACCTCCTTTGATGTAAAAAAGCATAATATCTTCCAGTGTCGCGTTATCAACGACAATATCTTTATATTTGCGTTTTATCGCCTCCCGGTCGCGGACAAGGCACTCTACACTTACATTTGTAACCCTATGGATAATATAATCGTCAGGGGAAATAGAATCAAATTTCTCTTTTCCGCATTTCACTATCCCAAAGTTATAAATCAGATTGTCTTTTTGTTCCTCAAAAATAATTTTACCCTGATGAATCAAAATTACATAGTCTGCAATTTTTTGTATGTCTGACGTGATGTGAGAGGAAAAGAAAATGGAACATTCTTCATCTTGTATAAATTCCAAAAATAAATCAAGCATTTCATCACGTACAACAGGATCAAGCCCAGTAGTTGCTTCGTCTAAAATCAACAGCTTCGGTTTATGAGCCATAGCGCAGATAATAGATAGCTTCATTTTCATTCCTTTTGAAAAAGATCCTATCTGTTTCCTTTCGGGAATTTTGAACTTTTTCAGATACTGTCTGTAAAGGCAGCTGTCCCATGATTTATATACACCGGACAATATTTTTTCAATATCTATTGCATTAAATACATCGTGAAAGTTGCACTCATCAAAAACAACTCCAATGCTTTCTTTTACAGAAGAAATGGTGTTTTCCATCCCAAAAATCTGTATCTGTCCATTATCCCTTTTTAACTCATCAAGTATCAGGTTAATGGTCGTACTCTTTCCGGCTCCATTTTCACCAATAAAGCCGACAATCCTGCCTTTAGGAACCTTAAATGAAACATGGTCTAACAAGAAACCGTCAAACTGTTTGCATAAATCCCGTACTAAAATATTGTTTATTTCCATGCTTTCGCCTCCTAATCATTCTTCATAAAACAACTTTAAAATATTTGTCATTTGTTCATAACCGATTCCATGTGCTCTACCGATTTCCGCAACCTTTTGTAATAGTTCCTCTGCCACACGCAACTGTTCTTCCTTAATAAACTCTTTGTTTTGAGCTGCAACAAAGCTTCCCTTCCCAGATACAGTTTCTATAAATCCGTCGCGGGTTAAATCTTCATAAGCTCTTTGGACAGTAATAACGCTGATATGCAAATCTTTAGCTAATGCCCTCATTGACGGTAACGATTCACCTGCAGATAAAGTTCCGTTCATAATCAAATTTTTGACTTGCATACATATTTGCTCGTAAATAGGCTTATCACTGCTATTGCTTATGATTATTTCCATGTATTCACCCTCTCTAGTGTACTTTTCGTCATATGCGTACTTATTCATTAAGTACAGTATAGACATTCATAATGCTATTGTCAATATATTTTTAATTTTATTTATTTTTGTTTTAGTTTCTGCTTCTTTACTGTAAATGAGTAAAAGGATAAGAGTATTAATAAGAAAATCATTCATATGTAGTGAAAAGATTGAGGCACAAGTGTTACTATACGAGGTCCTTAGAGGACGCCGGTCCTTAGATTGCGTATTTCAGCAATCTTAGTACCGCTGCGTCCGAAACGGAGCGAAAGCGCACCTCGCATAGTAACACTTGTGCCTCAATCCTCCATAACAAAAATATTACCCACTAAGAACCATTGAAGAATACTACATATCCCGTTTATCAACCTGAACCAGCCCATTCCCACTAAGCTCATAAACCTTATCACAAACTTCATCCAAATATTTCCTGTCATGTGACACACTTATGATACACCCTCCAAAGTTACTAAGCGCAGCTCTGACCACAGGGCTTGAAAGAGGGCTGAAATTCCTGGTAGGTTCATCAAGCAGAAGTACGTCCGCCCCGCGCAGTACCATATCAAGAAAAAGTATCTTCGCCTTTTGCCCACCGCTGAGACTCCCGATTTTACCGTTCATTTCTTCATGAGTGAATTTCATACCTCCCATGTAGGTTCTGGCTTTGGTTACATCAGCTTTTGAATAGTTTTCCGCAAGATACTGTACGGGCGTTTTATCAAAATCAAGCGCCTCGGAATAGTTCTGCGGCATATAAGCGGCTGTTATATCCTGCCTGTCTTTGAGTTCGTCCCAAAGTATCTTAAGCAGCGTTGATTTACCGACGCCATTCCTTCCGATTATACCTATATGCTCATTTCCTGCGACATAAAGCTTAAGATTTTGAGATAACACGCGTTCTTTTATGCACAGCTTATCGGCAGAAAAATCAAGTATCTTTTTTCCTGATGGCATATGAATTGATTCATCAAATTTAGCCAGAATAGCTTCTTCCTCCTGAGGAAAATCCAGAAAATTCTCTTTTTCCCGCTCAAAACGCCTGCCCATGGAAAGTACGTTATGCATCTTCTTTTTTAACAATCTTCCAGCGCCGGGACACTGCCTTGAAACAACTTCCTGTTCGTGATTAACACGGTCATAAATTCTCCGCCACTTTTCCATCTGTTTATCATAGTCATCACGCTGTTTTTGCGCCACCTGCTCCTGATGCGCAAAGGAACTGCGCCGACGTGACAGGTACTCACGATAAGGACAGCGTACGACAGAAATACGGCATTTGGTTTTACGGACAATCTGCTCCATGTGAATAATCACATTCGCCGTATTTTCAATCAAGGTTTCGTCATGCGATATATAAAGTATGGGAAGCCTGCTGTCCGCAATAAAAGCTTCAAGCCACTTCAAAGTGGAAATATCCAAATCGTTGGTAGGTTCATCAAGAAGCAGTATATCAGGTTCTCCCATAAGCAGCCTTGCAAGCTGTACCTTCACTTTCTCACCGCCGGAAAGAGTGCCGAGTTTCTGTTCAGACAGGATAAAGTCTATAGATAGTCCCAGCTTTGCCAGAACATCCGTGTGCATATAATATTCCGAGTCATCAAAGTACTCTGCCAGTGTAAGGTCGGCACATCCTTCTTCCATGCTCTGAGGCAGATACGCCATTTTATCTCTTGTAATTACATCGCCTGAACAATTACAATATTCCTCTATGAGACTCCGTCCGTAAATAAATTTCAGAAGGGTTGACTTTCCGTTTCCTTCTTCTCCGATAATGACGGCTTTCTCACCGCGGTTTAACGTAAACGAAAAATTATCCGTAATATTTCTTCCATCCTTTTTAAGACTTATTGTTATATTTTTTAATTCCAGCATAAAAACCACACTCCTTTCACAGGTTCTCCACACAAAAAAAGTTCCGTTTCCGATAGCGAATCATGGCATATCGAAAATGGAACCATTTATTACATGCATAGAGATATCCGTGCAGAAAACTTGCGGATACAAAAAAAGCACAACAAATGATAATCTGCTGTAAAACAGCAAGTAATCCAAATTCAAGTAGCAAAACAAGTCCTGTATGCAGTCAGCACACTAACAGACATGATGATTCACTATCTTAATAATCTGAATTACCTATTACTCATTGATGCACCTCTTTCTTTATTGATGGCATCATTTTATCATAAGTGTGGTATGCGGTC
>CAMWWS010000155.1 GCA_947178085.1 uncultured Lachnospiraceae bacterium
ATACTGTAAAAATCATACTTTATGGAATGGATAGCGTATTTAAAACGGGAAATCAGCATATTGACTATTGGATTTTGGCATTATTTTGCTATTTTTGCTAAATTGCACAAAAAAAATGAATTAAGTGTTGCAAAATATCCAAAAATGCTATATCATATATGTTAGACAATGCGAAAACGATTAAGTTAATAGCATGAAAAAAATGAGGAAATGGGGTATATGCAATGAAAAGTTTTTTTCAAAACACTTGGAAACACCGGGCACATGTAGTAATGGCTTTACCGGTATTTTTGATTTTGCTCTTTATTATGTATGTGCCGATGGCTGGTCTGGTAATGGCGTTCAAAAGCTTTGACTACTCCAAAGGCATTTGGAGAAGTCCATGGAACGGAATTGAAAACTTTAAATTCCTTCTGGCTTCAAAGAACACGTTTTTTACTATGACAAGGAATACGCTTGTATATTACATAATATTTACCGCTCTGGGAACGTTCTTAAATGTGGTGCTTGCAATTGCTATAGACCAGTTCCTGTTTAAAAAAGTGGCTAAGACAATGCAGACTATTATGATTATTCCGGTCTTCATTTCATATGCTGCGGTACAGTTTATAGTATATGCTTTTATCAGTTCGGATACGGGTATTCTTACCCATACCCTGGGGATGAATACAAGATTTTATTCAACTGCTTCATTATGGCCGTATATATTGACTGTTGTAAAAATGTGGAACAGCGTTGGTTACGGCTCGGTTCTGTATATGTCGGTTTTGGCGGGTATTGATACGGAGCTTTACGAAGCGGCACAGATAGATGGCGCAAATAAATGGCAGCAAATCTGGCATATTACGATTCCTGCTTTGATACCTATGATTACGGTTATGCTGCTTCTCTCTGTCGGCAGTGTCATGAAATCGGACACAGGTTTGTTCTATCAGGTTACCAGAAATAACGGAATGCTCTACTCTACAACACAGGTTATTGATTCCTATGTACTTAATGCAATCCTTACAAGTTCAAACTTCGGATTTGTTGCTGCAACCAGCTTCTTCCAGTCTATTGTCGGACTTTTGATGATGCTGTTTGCTAACGGTATGGTCCGCAAGATTGCACCGGAAAATTCATTATTCTAAATTGGGGGAGAGGAGATAATAATATGAGTAAGAGAAAAGGTAACGCTGCCGACTTGGCAATGTCTAAAACCGAAAAAAAGGGAATAGGTCAATATATTCTGGGATTTTTCCTTCTGCTTTATACCTTGTTCTGCGGACTTCCGGTTTTACTGGTATTTATTTCTGCGTTTTCGGATGAAAAGTCGATTATGAAGAACGGTTTCAGCTTTTTTCCGGAAAAGTGGTCTTTAACAGGAATTAATTCTGTTTTAAAATACGGTAAGCAGCTTTTAACTTCTTATGGAGTTACTATACTAATCACAGTCGGGGGAACGTTTCTTGGACTTTTGGTTATGAGTATGTTCGCATACTCCATCAGCCGGAAAGAATTCAGACTGTCGAAGTTTTTATCGGTTTATTTATTGATACCCATGTTGTTTAACGGAGGACAGTTATCAGGATATATTGTTTTTACATCTTATTATCATTTAAAAGACAGTTTGTGGCTTTTGGTCCTGCCCCTGTGCGTATCGACCATGAATGTTATAATACTGAGGACTTATATTGTAAACAGTATACCGGCAGAGCTGATGGAAGCAGCCAAGATTGACGGAGCGGGCGAGTACCGTACATTCTTTCAGATTACACTGCCCCTGCTCAAACCTTCGCTGGCGGCAGTAGGTTTCATGATGGCTACCGCGTACTGGAATGACTGGCAGAATGCTTTGCTCTATATTACAACAGATACTAAGAAACCGTTGCAGCTTCTGCTTGTTAATATTCAGAAGAACATAGAGTTCCTGCTTAATAATGCGAATGTTCCTCCTGCGGCGAGGGCTGCAATGGGCGGAAGTATTCCGCAGTATTCTGCAACAATGGCAACCGTTCTGGTAGTAATAGGACCTATTATGGTTGTATATCCGTTCTTCCAGAAATACTTTGTAAAAGGTCTTACGGTTGGTTCCGTAAAGGGTTAATAATTAATTTAGGTTTCAGCCTGATGCAATAGTGCAAAGGGTTAGAAATAAATAAAAAAAAGGGAGGATTTTTAGTAATGAAAATCAAAAAACTTTTGGCTTTAGTTTTAGCCGGAGCCATGACAGCAACAATGCTTGTCGGTTGTGGAAATGATGCAGGCACAACTACAGGTTCTGATGCAGGCACAAACACTGGTTCTAACGCTAACACAAGCACAACCACACCTGATGCAGGCGCATCTACATCAAGTGACGGCAAGGTACACATTAATGTTTACAGAGCAAGCTTCAACGTAGGAAATCCTGACAGCGCGCAGGTAGCTAAGGTTCAGGATGCAATTAATGAGTATATTGCAGACAAGATTAACGTGGAAATCAGCTTGTCAGACGTTCCTTCAGGCGAATATCCTGAGAAAGGTAATCTTGCACTTGCTAACAATGAAATCAACCTGTTGTGGACAGCTTCATGGGAGACAACAATAGGAACAAACGATTTGTGGAAAGCCAATGCGGTTTATGACATCAGCGCACTGCTTCCCGGAACGACATTGTATGAGTCTATGCCGGAAGCAATCTGGGCAGCTTCACGTTATGACGGCAAGGATTTATATGTTCCTGTTTACAAGGAGTCCTATGAAGGATATGACCTGAAATTCCCTGAGACTTATGCTACAGAGTTTGGTCTTGATACTTCGAGCATAAAGGAACTGAAGGATCTTGAGCCTTACCTTGAGTGGTGTAAGACAGAGAAAGGCCTGAAATATCCTTATCTCGTAGGTAAGACACCTATGTTCTACCGTTATTATCTTGATAAGTATGATTTCTTCACAGGCACTAACTCATTGTTTGCTATTGAAAGAGCATCCAATAAGGTTGTAAATCCTTCTTTAACACAGGATTATCTGGAGTTCTGTACTCTGATGTGTGAGTGGGGAGAGAAAGGATATATCCACACAGATGATGAAGTTGCAAAGGTTACTTCTGATAACGAAGCTCAGAACAATACATGGGGCGTTAACTGGTGGACCTGCGTACCCGGTGATGAGTCTAACTCTGAATCACGTGACCTTCAGGAAGAAGTATTCGTAGAAGGCTTCACAGGCAAGTATGCACATTCAACAACTACACTTGGTTCCTGCTTTGCAATTACAGCAAACAGTACTGAGGAACAGGCAAAGGCTTGTATCGACTTCTTAGGTTTACTTTACACAGACACAACATTAGCTGACCTTTATACTTTCGGTATTGAAGGTGAGGACTATGTACGTGAAGATGGCAAGGTTAAATCCAACAATGAGAAGTACGGTCATGCTCCTTGGGAGTCAACATCTGTTGTTCCTGTCAGCCTTAGCGTAGGCGAGCCTGACGACAAGGTTCAGATGTATGTTGACAACAACAATGCAGCAGTTGCTTCATGTGCAGCAGGTTTCCGTTTTGACGCAACACCTGTAGAAGCTCAGTATGCAGCATGTAATAACGTATTTGACCAGTATGGACGCGTTCTTGAGGTTGGCGGATATGCATCAGCAGATGTAGCTTCAGTTATTGAAGAATACAATAAAGCTCTTGACGAGGCTGGTTATCAGGATGTTTTAGCTGAGTTCTCAAATCAGTATGAAACATGGAAGTCAAATCAGTAAATCGAACTGATGAGTTGAATATCAGTAATATCTGATTGAATTAAGGCTCCGGAGATTTCCGGAGCCTTTTTGTCATAGATAATAAATATAACAAATGTTATTTAATGTACCGGAATACTTGTAAATCATATATTTTATTCTTCTACCGAAAGAACATAATTAACTGCCGGAGACAGTTGCAAGGTGGTTTTATGATTTACAACATGAAGTTCTCTTCCGGTTCTTAAATCCTTTACAGATGCTATGCTGTCAGCAAGACGAAGCGTTATGCTTTCGTTATAATCCAAATCCGAACGTACAATAACCTTGTTGTTATCATAAACGAAGATTTGTACCTTAGCAGGACCTTCCAGTGTAACCGGCATCTCTTTGGTGAAAAGACTTCTGATTACGCCAAGTACCTGTGAAGGATAGTGATAAAGATCGCCCATGTTGTCCGGCACTGTCAGAATCGATAACTGTCCGTCTCCATAGCTGCAGCGCAGGACAATGGGGAAATTATTGTCGGTTCCATAGGCTGCTGCAAGTTCCCATATATCATTGGTGCAATAGTCAAGCTGCGGAATCAGAATATCGGCATCTCCCGAATATTTACCGCTGACGCTCAGACCGTTATCTTTTGTATCGGCATATTCATGAACCAGAGCTTTTCTGGAGGAATATGACACATTGACAAAGTCCTTGAATGCCTCGCCGAGTTTTCTTACGAAACCGCTTGTGACAATAACGTCTGCACCGTTCAGCAAGCTTTTTTTCATTTTATCTACTATATCGTTATCGCAGGCAGCGCCTTCTGTCAGGAAAATAACTTTTTCATCTTCAGGATAATTAATATATGGCTCAAGCGGTATACCGCACATTCCCAGATAATTGTGAAGGTTATTCTCGCCTCTTGCATATCCTGGTCTGTATGCAGCAGCTCCGACAGGATTACCCAGTTCTCCGAGATAAGCATCCACCTCTTCAAAAAGTTCTCCGACGGCAGGAGAGAACAGCCGGAAATCAGGAGGAACGATTAAGGCGCCCAGACAGAAGAGGGTTACTTCTTTAGCTTTTGCAAACAGTGTCAGATATCCCTGCTCAAGGTATGATGTAAGGTTATAAGTGCATTCAAACGGGTCGAACCAGCCGCCGAGATTTCTGTCCGGAGCAGCGCTCTCTAAATATCTCATGATAAAATAGCTTAAGTATTTGGGAAGATGCTGCTGGGAGTAAGTAGGATTTCTGGTCTCGGTTCCTGTATAAATGGAATCGAAGAGCGCAGGCTCCATTACAAGGTCGTAACCTGTTTCGTTATAATCTTCATACCACTGAGGATATTTGACAATTACGTTAATGTCAGGATTGATTTCCTTGGCAGTCTTCATTACCAGCTCTTCGGTAATCCATTTTTTCTGGTCAAGCCTGAACTGTGACCAGCTTCTGTTTCCTTTATTTTTCACGCAGTCTGCGCAGCGGCAGTTGAAAAAATAGAAATCATCAAATATGAATTCGTCAAATACCTCCGCGTTCAATGTAACTGCTTTTTTAAGTATTTCCTGACCCTTTTCATTGGAGTAGCAAAGGGATATGAATCCCATATTATTGCTGCTGTCGCAGGTAGTGATTCCGCCTGAAGTGGCAATACCCTTATTCTCAAAGTATTCTTTTACTTTAAGAAGATGCTCTTTACTGCACCATTCCATGCCGCGGTAGCACTCAAGATAAACTTTGCCGATTTTGACATTGTCATACAGGAGGCTGAATTTTTTGTCAAACTCTTCAAAATTGGTAATTTGATTGACATTGGCAACCGGACAGTATACGGCGACATTGAAATTGCGGTAGCTCATTTTGTTCATTCTTTCTGCGATGCTCTTGTTTTTCATTTTTTCCATAATTATTCTCCCTTCTTTATGTTTATTTATTGCTTTAAATATATTTGGTATTCGATGTGCAAGGGTTTAACTATAGGCACGTCAAGTTATTTTTATTTGATAGTACCACTAATTCCTCAATTATGCTATAATACTTCCGCAAAGAAATTGTACAAATCTCTTATTACGTAAAATCCCCTGTAATGCCAATGTGGACAAAACAGGGGAATTATGGTATTTATAGAATATTTTAGCTGTATCAGCTTATCTTATTTAAATGGAATAACCGCTCCGTCATATGTATTGTTGATATAATCGGTAATAGCGTCGGATTTCAAAACCTCAATCAATGCCTTGATGCCGTCATTGTTCTCGTTTCCTTCTTTTACAGCAATTACGTTTACATAAGTTGTAGCAGCTTCAGAATCGGATTTTTCATATGCAATAGCATCTTTTCCAACAGAGAAACCTGCCTGAAGAGCGTAATTACCGTTCAAAACTACGAAAGCAACTTCATCTTTTACTCTTGCTACCTGTGCTGCTTCTAATTCCAAAATTTCAACATTGTAAGGATTCTCAGAAATATCATTTACAGTAGATTCCAGACTGCTGTTCTTCAAAGTGATGATTCCGTTATCCTGTAACAGAAGAAGCGCTCTTGCTTCATTGGTTGTATCGTTGGGAACTGCAATTACATCGCCCTCTGCAATGGTGCTTAAATCGGTTTTCTGTCCCGGATAGATACCAAACGGTTCGTAGTGAATTCCGGCTGCATTTACAAGATGTGTACTGAATTCTTCATTAAATGAATTCAGATAAGGTATGTGCTGAAAGTAGTTAGCATCAAATTCACCACTTTCTACGACGTTATTAGGCTGAACATAATCGTCAAAAACTGTTATCTGAAGATCCCAGCCC
>CAMWWS010000156.1 GCA_947178085.1 uncultured Lachnospiraceae bacterium
GGAAATGATGAGCTGGATAAGGTAACAGGTTGAGATACCTGTTTTCTTACCGGCTCTTTTTTGATTTTAGGGGAGATGAGAAAATGGATATGTTATCTGAAAATGTCAAGCGTATTTATTTTAAGTATTTGACTGCGGCTTTTGGGAGTGCGTTAATTAGTTCCATATATGGTATTGTGGATATGGCGATGGTGGGGCAGTATCAGGGGCCAAGCGGTACGGCGGCACTTGCTGTAGTAGCCCCAATTTGGAATATAATATACAGTCTGGGTCTTTTAACAGGAATCGGCGGTTCTGTACTGCTTGGCAGTGCCAAAGGAAAAGGCGAAACAAAAGAACAGAATGAATATTTTTCAGCAGCATTAATATGTACCATAATCATTGCGGTGGTCTGCTGGGGAGCAGTCCTTTTTTTTGATACGGAAATGTTGACGCTTTTCGGCGCGGAGGAAACTTTGTTACCTTTGGCAAAAGAATATCTGGTTCCGATTAAATTTGTAGTTCCGGCCTTTTTATTTAATAAAATGCTGGCGGCATTTTTACGGAATGATAATGCGCCTGCTCTGGCAA
The DNA here is from genome assembly GCA_947178085.1 of uncultured Lachnospiraceae bacterium. The sequence continues at coordinate 571 of CAMWWS010000156.1, forward strand.
CGGCAGCAGTTTTAGTCGGCGGCATATTTAATATTTTTGGAGATTATTTCTTTGTCTTTACTTTGGATATGGGAATACAGGGAGCAGGCTTAGCAACCGCAATAGGGGCAGTCATTACCTGCGTGGTCATGCTTACACATTTTTTCAGGAGTAAAAACAGTCTGCGCTTTATTTTTCCTTCCCTTTTCTTAAAAAAGGCAAGACAGATTATGGTGGTTGGTTTTTCCACTTTCTTTATTGATGTGGCAATGGGCTTTCTGACCATGATATTTAACCGGCAGATTGTAAGGTATTTTGGGACGGACGCATTATCTGTTTACGGCGTCATTGTGAATGTCAGCACGATTGTACAGTGTTGTGCTTATAGTGTAGGGCAGGCGGCGCAGCCGATTCTGTCTGTCAGTTACGGAGCGCATGACTGGGAGAGGATTAAAGGAACACTTCGATACGCACTTTACACAGTGGCATTTTTCAGTATTGCATGGACAGTGTCAATTTGGGCAGTTCCAAACGGGTTTATCCGTGTTTTCATGGCTCCGACGGAAGCTGTATGCCGGATTGCGCCGTCTATTATGCGCAGATACGGGATATCATTCCTGTTATTGCCGCTTAATGTTTTTTCGACATACTACTTCCAGTCATTGATGAAACCGGGTGCCTCTTTCCTTGTTTCTGTTGCAAGGGGAATGGTTGTCAGCGGGATTTTGATTTATGCATTACCTGCGTTGGCAGGAGCCGGTTCTATATGGTTTGCCATGCCGATTACGGAGCTGTTGGTGGCAATTGCTGTTATTATTTTGATGGTAAGATATACGTCAAAGTAACGAAGGAACTGTATGCGGATTTCATAAAATAACAAGTTCTGAACGAATAATTGTATTTCCGAAAATTATGTGCTAGAATAGATACTCGTATAATAAAAAATGAGTAAAAAGAATGATAAAACGGAGATATGAAAATGAATATTACAGGGAATGAATCCGCAAAAATAAAGAAAAACCGAATATACCACATTATTTACGCTATTATGGGCATTGCTTTTTTGCTCATGCTGATATGGGCCGCAGTGATAAACCGTGGGGAGGAGTCGCCGTCAACTTTGCTTTCCGAGGGCAATATTGCCTTTGGCGAGGGATGGTATCTGGAGGATGGCAGTACAGCGGATGTCCGTCATTTAAATAAGATTCCGTCAGTGGAGCCTTATCAGGAGCAGAGCGTCTATCACAGATTACCGGATGATCTTGAAGAGGGTCTATCCTTGTGTTTCCGCTCCAAAAACATAAATTATCAGGTGTATGTGGATGGAGAACTGCGCTATGAGCCGAATCTTAGTGAGAGCAGGCTCTATAATAAATCCTCAGGTACGAGGTGGAATTATATTCCGCTTTATCAAAGCGATGCGGGTAAAAGTGTGGAAGTGCGTTTTCATACTGTGTATGAGAGCGGCAGGGCATGTATAGACAATCTATATCTGGGCTCTGCGGCAGGGCGGATTGTCAGCACATTTACCGGGAAAGCGGTGGCTTTTTCCACCTGCCTGTTAATGCTGTTTGCCGGATTGCTGTTGATTATTGCCGATATTCCGGCAAACCTGCAGATGCATAAAAATCACGAACTGCTTTATCTGGGTCTGTTTGCCATAAGCATTGCCACATGGTGTTTGTCGGAGACCAATTTAATACAGTTTTTTACGGATGACAGCAGGATTTTACAGAATTTATCATGCTGTTCGCTGATTATGATTCCCATTCCCATGGTGCTTTATCTCGAAGCGGCTTTTGGCTTTAAAAATAAGTTCGTGGTTCCGGGAATCTGCGGTCTGTCCGCGGCGGAGTTTGTTATCTGCACAGTTCTGCATTTTACAAGAGTGATGGATTACCACGAGACATTGACATTTTCTCATATTTTACTGGCAATTTCAGCGCTCATACTGTTGTATTCCATCATTAAGAATGCCTACCAGTCGGGGAAAAGCAAGCTGAAGAATGTCTATAAAGCATTGCGGACAATCGGACTCATGGGGATTTGTTTTGCAACGGGCATCGATATTATAAGGTATTATGTGGGCAACAACGGCGACAGCGCTATGTTTGTGCGCATAGGCCTGTTGATTTTCATTCTGTGTTACGGAAGCTCCAGTCTGGAGAAAATGATCAACGCAGTAAAGCTTGGGGTGCAGTCGGAGTTTGTAAGTCAGCTTGCTTACCGGGACGGACTGACGGGCATCGGCAACCGGACGGCTTTTCAGGAGCGGCTGATGGAGCTTGAAAAAGAAAAGCGGCAGCTTCCGGGAATTGCTATTATTATGTTTGATGTAAATGACCTGAAACTTGTAAACGACAATCAAGGTCATCAGAAGGGGGATGAACTTCTGGTACGCAGCTCGGAAATCATTAAGACGGCTGTAGAATCCGTGGAGGGAACATGTTACAGAATTGGCGGCGATGAGTTTGTAGGCATTCTGTGCGGTGAGGATGTAGTCGGACGTTGTGAAAAGACAGTAGTTAGTTTTACTAAGTCCATGGAAGAATATAATGCCGTGAAGGGGCAGCCTTTCCGCATCAGTATCGCCAGTGGCTATGCGGTCTACGACAAGCTTGCGGAGGAGGAAATGCTGATGGATGTATACCAGCAGGCGGATGTCCGTATGTATGAAAATAAGAAGATGATTAAGGCGAAGAGAGGAAGATGATACTTATGAAGAAGGTTTCCGGCAAAAAGAAGAAAGTAATGATCGTGATTGGCATATTACTCGCAATTATTCTTTTGGTACCTGAAAAGCGCCATTATCATGATGGCGGAACTATTGAGTACCATGCAATTCTGTACAGTGTAAAATTTGTACATCATATGGCGCCGGACGACTACGAACGGAGATATATTGAAGGAACGGAGGTTACTATTTTAGGCTTCAAAGTATTTGATAATGTTGATTGGGAGAAGGAAAACTGAAAATGGAACGGAAAATTAAGACTGCCGTTGTTGGCTGCGGCATGATCAGCAACATATATATAAAAAACTTAAAGAACCTGTTTTCCATCATTGATCTGGTGGCAGTGGGTAACCGCAGTCGGGCAGCAGCGGAAGAAAAGGCCGGAATTTATGGTATTGACAGGGTAATGACTATTGATGAGATTGCGGCATCGGATGAAATCGAACTGGTGGTGAACCTTACGCCAGCCTATGCGCATTACGACATCATCAAGAAGATGCTGCTTAGCGGAAAACACGTCTGGACAGAAAAGACTATGACTGCCACATTGGATGAAGCCCGTGAACTGGTGAAAATTGCAGAAGAAAAGGGCTTGTATCTGGGGGTGGCTCCGGATACCGTGCTTGGTGCAGGTCTGCAGACTGCCCGTCGTGCCATTGAGACAGACATGATTGGTACGATTTCTTCCGGGATTGTCGTCATAAACCGCAATCAGGCGTTGAATTCCGAATATTACACTTTCCTGCGTGGCGAAGGCGGCTCTCTGCCTTATGATGTGGGTGTTTATTACATTGCTGCACTACTCAGTCTGTTGGGACCGGTAAAGGCTATCCGTGCTTTTGGTGCGCCTGCACCGCTGCATACACCGGAATTTATATATGCCGGCGCAGAAGAAGAGCCGTGGCAGATTCCCGGTAGCAACGTAATCTCTGCGTCTCTGCAATTTGAGTGCGGCGCATTGGTCAGTGTGTTGTTCGACGGTAATACCGTTAATGCACCACAGCACAATATCACTCTGTTTGGAAGTCGTGGCATCTTGAAGATTGGCGATCCGAATACATTCAACGGTCCGGTATCGCTCATTTATGCTGACCAGCCGGAATGTACGCTGCCATTCACTCACGGATATAACGGCGTAAATACCATCGAAGAATCACCCTTTGATTTTTACGGTCATAGGGGAGTCGGCGTGGCTGAAATGGCATATGCCATCCGCGCAGGCCGCCCTAATCGCTGCAGTAAGGAATATGGCCTGCACTGTCTGGAAGTGCTTGCTGGAATGGAAGAATCAGCCGCCACAGGCAAAACGATAGAACCCGCTTCACGCTTTGAAATGAGACCTCTGGCACCAGGTTATTTTTCTTCTTTTATGGGTGGTCAGGGACGTGCGGACGCGGAAAGGTCTCTAATGGATTGAGGGTAGAAAATCGTTTTAATTTAAGTCTGTGTATACAACATAATGGTTAATATAATCCCCTGATGAACTGAATATCCCATGTACAATCTGCTCCCATGTTACGGTATCGTTGTTTGTCAATACATACCGTACATAGGAGGTATAAGTTGCATCCGGAGTTTCGGCTTGTCCTTCATATTTCATTAAATATTTATATGTCTTAACATTTTCATGACCCTCATCATACCCGCGTATGGTGTAACTGGTTCCGTCAAAAGTAAGGTCTCTTATGAATAGTACAGGATAATCGTCTTTTGCGGATTCATAATATTCCGGGTCACATTTGGATGGGTCAAGTGTATAATAAAAGCCCAATCGAACCGTCGCTTCTTTTCCGGCGTTTACAGCTTCCAAAAATTTATCCCATATTTCCTGCCCGGACGTTATATCGCTGCTTTCAAATACAACACAGCCGTCTTCTTTTGCCTGCTCTAAACTGTAATCTGCCGGAAGCGATTCCAGCGGAATTTTTTCGGAGTTTTGTTTAGAACCGCAGCCTGTTATAGTTAATACGAATATCATGGAAAAAATGATTGTTACTACTTTTTTCATACATAACACTTCCTTTATAAATTTACTATACGAAAAATACCTATAACGGTCAAGAAATAGGGGATATTTGAAAAGAAAAATGGTTGATAATTTAGAAATGATTGTTAATTGATTGTTTTTTATAGTATATTATGAAAAAATGTATAATATAGGAGCCGGTTTTCAATAGATTATTGTGGAGATACTACCATAAATTATTCCAATATTAAACGAGTGCAAACCTCCCTATTTCCAAAATGCAGTTGTACAATATATACAAAACAAAAGCAGGTGCTCTGCCGCCGTAGACCACTGAAAGTGGTCTTGTACTTTAGGCTGCGTGTTTTGCAGCCTTATGTACCGCTACTTCAACAGAAAATTTACTTCGTAAATTATCTGCGAATGCAGCGAAAGCGTGCCTGCGTTGATTTGTATATATTGTACAACGGACGTTTAGAAAAGCTAAGTTTCGCAATCATATATTCCAATGTATTAAAGAGGAGCAACCACATGCAATATAAAATCCTGATCATTGACGACGACAAAGAACTTCTCAAAATGCTGAGAAAATACTTCGAAATAAAAAAATACGAAATAATCACAGCAGAGAACGGTACCGATGGCTTAAACAAAATAAATCTGCACCCGGATATAATACTACTGGATATAAATATGCCCAAAATTGACGGAATAGAAGTATGCCGCAGGATACGTGATAAAGTATCCTGCCCTATCATATTCTTGACAGCGCGGGTAGAGGAACAGGACATTGTTAACGGGCTTTCTTCGGGTGGCGATGATTACATTTTAAAGCCATTTAACTTAAAAGAGCTTGATGCAAGGATTACAGCACACCTGAAGCGGGAGGAACGGCGTAAGAGCCGCACGGAATGTTGTTTTCAGGGAGAATTATCGATTGATTTTAAGGCAAAGACAGTGCAGATACATGAAAAATATCTCGAACTGACAAAACTGGAATATGAAATAATTGAATTTTTATCCATGAATCCGGGAATGGTTTTTGATAAAGAAAGGATTTATGAAAAGGTCTGTGGATTTGATGCAGAAGGCGACAGCAGAGTAATTACAGAACTAATCCGCAGAATCAGAAATAAGTTCCAAAAATATACAGAAACGGAATATATTGAAACAGTATGGGGGATGGGGTACCGATGGATAAAATAAGAAATCTTTCTGTGAGAAAAACAATTCTTTTATATAT
>CAMWWS010000157.1 GCA_947178085.1 uncultured Lachnospiraceae bacterium
TCTATTACAGGTGGAAATGAGTCATTTAAAAGACATACATTCATAAAAATATTCCCTTCTATAAAGAGGAGCCCACCAACCACTCCGGTGAACCCCTCTAAATCGTTTAAAATTCCTATGTCATCTACAATAGAATCCTCGCTTCGCGATTATTCTATTGTCATGAATTCTGAATAGCCGCCTGCGCTGCCGCGAGTCTTGCAATAGGTACCCTGAATGGTGAGCAGGATACATAGGTAAGACCTACTTTGTGGCAGAACTCAACGGAAGACGGGTCGCCGCCGTGCTCGCCGCAGATACCCAGCTTGATATCCGGTCTGACTGAACGTCCTTTTTCTGCTGCCATCTGAACTAACTGACCTACGCCGTTCTGATCAAGTCTTGCAAACGGGTCAGATTCATAAATCTTATTCTTATAATAATCGCCTAAGAACTTGCCTGCATCATCACGTGAGAATCCGAATGTCATCTGTGTCAAATCGTTGGTTCCGAATGAGAAGAACTCTGCTTCTTCTGCAATTTCATTTGCAAGAAGCGCTGCTCTCGGTATTTCAATCATAGTACCTACATGGTATTTGATATCCGAGTTTTTCTCTTTCTTAACCTGCTCTGCAACTTCTACTACAACGTCTTTTACGAACTTCAATTCTTTCTTCTCGCCTACGAGCGGAATCATGATTTCCGGAACGATATCAAATCCTTTTTCTGCCTTAACTTCTATCGCAGCTTCCATAACAGCTCTGGTCTGCATCTTGGCAATTTCAGGATAGGTAACTGCAAGACGGCAGCCGCGGTGTCCCATCATCGGGTTAAACTCATGAAGGGAATCGCAGATTTCCTGTACCTCTTCTGCTGTCATCATCATCTCTACTGCCAAGTCGTCAATATCGTTTTTATCGGTCGGTACGAATTCATGAAGCGGCGGATCCAAGAAACGGATTGTAACAGGTCTGCCTTCCATAACTTCATATAATGCCTTGAAATCTCCTTTCTGGAAAGGAATAAGAGCATTCAAAGCTTTTTCTCTCTGCTCAACGGTTCTTGCCAGAATCATCTGACGAATCTTAGGAATTCTGTCAGGATCGAAGAACATATGCTCCGTACGGCACAGTCCGATGCCTTCCGCACCATATTTTACAGCGTTAGCCGCATCTGCGGGAGTATCTGCATTAGTACGAACCTGCAGTGTACGGTATTCATCCGCCCAAGCCATAATACGTCCGAAATTACCGCTTACGGTAGCTTCTACTGTCTTAATATCGCCTTTATAAATCTTACCGGTTGAACCGTCTAAGGAAATGTAATCTCCTTCATGGAATACTTCTCCGCCCAACTGGAATACCTTATCCAGTTCGTTTATAGCTATGTCGCCGCAGCCTGATACACATGCTGTACCCATACCACGCGCTACAACAGCTGCATGTGATGTCATACCGCCTCTTACAGTCAGAATACCTTCTGCTGCATGCATACCTTCAATATCTTCCGGTGAAGTCTCCAGACGTACCAGAATGACTCTTTCTCCTTTTTCATGAGCAGCCTTAGCTTCTTCTGCGGTGAAATATACCTTACCTGCTGCCGCACCTGGAGATGCCGGAAGCGCCTGTCCGATAACCTGTCCTGCTTTTAAAGCATCTGCATCAAAAGCGGGGTGCAGAAGCTGGTCTAAAGATTTAGCTTCAATCCTGAGTACAGCCTCCTGCGGTGTGATTTTTCCTTCATCTACAAGGTCGCATGCAATCTGGATTGCTGCCGGAGCGGTTCTCTTTCCGTTACGTGTCTGTAAGAAGAAAAGCTTTCCGTTCTCAATTGTAAACTCCATATCCTGCATATCGCGGTAATGCTCTTCAAGTTTGTTGGCAATTTCCATGAACTGCTTGTAGCATTCCGGCAAATCCTGCTCCAATCTGGTAATCGGCTGCGGTGTTCTGATACCTGCAACAACATCCTCACCCTGAGCATTAATCAGATATTCGCCATAGATACCCTTGGCTCCGGTAGAGGGATTTCTGGTAAATGCTACGCCTGTTCCCGATGTGTCGCCCATATTACCGAATACCATTGCCTGTACATTGACAGCAGTACCCCAGTCACCCGGAATATCATTCATCCTTCTATATACTATAGCTCTTTCATTATCCCATGAACGGAAAACAGCCTTAACAGCTTCCATCAACTGTACCTTAGGCTCCTGTGGGAATTCTTCGCCCTTATTCTCCTTATAGATTGCCTTGAATTTTACGATGATTTCTTTCATATCATCCGCTGTAAGATCCGTGTCGTACTTAACGCCTTTTGACTCTTTAATCTCGTCCAAAATTCTTTCAAAATAAGATTTCGGGATTTCCATAACGACATCGGAAAACATCTGAATAAATCTTCTGTATGAATCATATGCGAATCTTGGATTTCCTGTCTTTTTTGCAAAACCTTCAACTGCAATGTCTGTAAGCCCAAGATTTAGAATTGTGTCCATCATTCCCGGCATGGATGCTCTTGCTCCCGAACGAACAGATACTAAAAGCGGATTCTCGGTATCTCCGAACTTCTTGCCCTGTTTGCCCTCCAAAATCTCAAGCGCATCAAAAATTTGTTTCTTAATTTCCTCTGAAATCTGTTTACCGTTATTGTAATAGTCCGTACAAGCTTCTGTCGTAACAGTAAAGCCCTGTGGAATAGGCAGCCCCAGATTAGTCATCTCTGCAAGATTAGCCCCTTTGCCGCCCAGAAGATTACGCATATCAGCGTTACCTTCTTCAAATAAGTACACCCATTTTGCCATAGTTCTCTCCTTCTTTCATATAATCATAAATAGATGCTAGTAACCCTATCAATAACTATACCATATCTTTTGGCAATACGCACCATTTTTTTAATTATTTTCCAGTGATTTTTTTGTATCATCAGGAATAAAGCTGTCGAAAATGAACAAATCAAAATCATCCTTAAGACTTTCCAACTGCTTCTGACTCTTCACAGTCCATGCAACCGCCAGATTTTTATATAATTTCCGGCAGATTTTCCTACCGGGTTCATTCTTGAAATTACAGTTATATGCTATAAAATCCGGGCTGGTAATGAAGTTCAAAAGAAGGTGTGTCAGGAAAAAATGCAATATATTCTTATAACCGCCATCCAGCCTAAAATTCGTGGACAATTGCCCTCTCATGACTTCCCTGTGATGTCTGCGATACCATAACAGGGCAAGCGGATTAAAAGATTCGATGCAGTAAACGCCTTCGTATTCTGAGAGCATCTTATCCACGACAGGACACAATGCCAGATTCGTCCATTCAATTTTCAGTTCCACTATCAGCGGAACCTTTCCTGCTGCCATCTCCAGAAATTCCTTAAGTGTCGGTATTTTTTCCTCTGTATCCAGCAAAGATTGCTGCTGCAGCTGCTCATAAGTCATATCTTCAATTTTTCCCGATACGCCGCACATCCGTTCCAAGGTAAAATCATGAAAAATAACCGGAATCCCGTCCTTAGTAAGCTGTACATCCAATTCTATGCCGTATCCGGCATCCACTGCCATTCTAAATGCTTTCATGGAGTTCTCAGGCGCTTCTGTTTCGTTATTGTGCAGTCCGCGGTGCGCATATAGTACTCCCATATAGGGAGTTTTTTGCGGTTTGTTGAATATGCGCGGCATAATCATTAGGAAATATAGCAATATAAGAGCTGCAATACATACTGTTATTATTGTAATTATTTTTGGGATTATCATACTTTTTCAATGCTGCCTTTCCAATGATGTATAAATTTACTGTTCCTTTTTCGAATTCAGATGGCAGATTGCACAAAATGTTCTCTCGCACCTGACTCCGGAACATGGATTTTCTAAATATTCCGATGACACTGTGAGGACGGACGCAACCGCCCGCCATTCGCCGTCCAGGCTCACTGCGGGCTTTACGGGACATCCATGTCCCGTAATTGCTGGGTATCTAGTCGGAATATTAAGAAAATCACATATTCCTGCGCAAGGCACTTCGTGAACATTTTGTGCAATCTGCCAGCAGTATTTTATATAAGCACCTTTTGACACCTCATTTTTTTAGATAATGTTTTTTTCAAAATTAAAGCGTTTTTCTATCATCTTCAAATATCGCTCATTATGGCTTGCGGCAACAAGCATCGGGGCGTATGCATCCCTTCCGCTGATACGAAACATATAGGGGTAGTCTTTAAAATGACTGTGATACTCGTGCGCGAAAGCAAGGATGCCTTCCTGGATTTTTTGGATTCTTTCTTTTTCCAAATCATTCATATCTGTCTGTCCAAAAGCAAGTGTAATGTCCAGTTCTTCCAAATACCGAGAAGATTTCTCCCCTGTCTTTCCTTCATAAAAACCTGTAAATTGCGGTGTCGGTGATGACAGCAGAAGTTCCCAGAAGACGTTATAATCTTTGTTTGGATCATGTTTCTTAAGCAGATCCCTGTTGTGGCTTTGGGAATACAAGTACGCTGTCAGTTTTCCTTTCTGCAAAAAAATTTCAGATGCATCCGGCTCTGCATTATGTATCGTATTGGTTCCGGCAATGATTCCGGTCACCTGACACGGAATTTTCCAGACTTTCTCTATCAGATGGGAAAGTGACATCGCTCCACTTCCTGCCCATCCGATATCCACTGCTGCCACCCTGCTGCAGCCGTCTAAAACCTGCGCATAATATTTCTTTGCTGCCGTCATTTGCGGCTCATATACTGCAAGCACCTGCTCCCACTTTGATTCAATAAATCGTTTAAGCTGACGCACATTTTTATCGGTAAGTTCTTCATCGGATTTTACAAGTTTTTCATCCGGTTTCATAAGTTCATCATCTGATTTTATATCCAGCTGTTCCGTAAGACTATCCAGTTCCATAGAGTGCAGGATACGGGCAATAGTATATTTCTGATTTACCTTGTGGTATAGAAATCTCCTGAAAAAATCATGCTTATCCTCATTCGCCATCAGTTTTACTGCCGCTTTTCTTGACCAGTAAACATATTCTGTGGAATCCTCAGGATAAAGGAAATCATAAACCTGCTTTAAAATATCTCCATCCCGTGACAGAAATAACAGTTTGTCCAATACATGATGATTATAATACTCATGAATAAAATTGCAATATCCAACTACAAAAAGTCCGCCATAAATAAAACCATACTCGTATTCCATTCCATAAGAATGCAGACCATTATAGAGATGGCTGCTCACAAGCGCCCTATATGCGCTGCCTATAATAGCAGACATATCCATAGGCCGATATAGCAGGACATTTTTATTGATATTTGGATACGGCAGAGTGGCAATACCACAATTTCCTGCCATCTTTTCATCACTGTGAGGATTGTCTCCGACATGTACGATTGAAAGGACGTTATAATCCTTTATTACTTCATGGTATAAGCTGCCTTCGGCTTTGCTTTTATGATATGTATTGGATACATAAATCTTCTCTATCCCTGTAAACCCGGCATTTCCCAAAATCTTTGCAATACATTCTTCGGACAAGTACATATCAGATACTATGATCAATTTCTTATTCATGGACTGAAGACGCTTCCAGACTTCCAGCATGAACGGATTCGCATAACAGAGCTTTTGCTCGGTTTCCTGTTCTATTTCTATTCCTTTTTCGGTAGACAGACCCGTTTCTTTCTCCAGATTTTCCCAAATATCATTAAGGTCAATCTCCATATGTCCGTTTCGTTTTTTACATATTTCCCTTGCATCCCATTCCGCCCAAGTACGGATATTTTTAAAGTCCATAATGTCAAATGACTCACCGACCAGGAAAAATGAATCTGCCGGAACTGAAAATGGGCGAAAAATCAGGGTATCAAAAACATCAAAAGATATGACATCATAGTCCTTTAGCTTATCAATATAGGCAGCAACAGAAAGATTGGGATTGGCTTTCAGATAAGCTTCCGATTCGCTCATTTTTATGTTTAATCTCCTGCTCTCATACACTTCCGTTTCCGGCTTGCGTCCGAGGAAATGACAAAAGAGAACATAATAAGCAAAATTCAGCCATAACAAATAAAACCATGACACCACTTTGCGTATTCCTGTTGTGCCGTCATGGAATTTATGATATCTAAATGCAATTCCGGTATGTTTGTTTACCAGAGGTTGATAGATTTTTTGAGTTATGTTTTGAATGGCCACTGTGATGTCTTTCCTTATGTTTCCTTGTTCTTTTCTTTCTTTAATCAGAAAAAAGCTTTTATATACGCCAGTGTTTTTTCTAATAAGTCTGCTGGCATCTTTTCCACAAACTGAATATTCCTGCTTACTACATCCAAACACTTCATATGCTCTGTCAAAATCACACCCGTTGTTTTCGTCCGTTCATCTAAAGGAATATGCAGCGGGAATTTATTACTTGTATTAGTGATAGGACACACCACTGCAAATTTTGTCCTTATAAAAAACTGTTCATTACTTATAATTACTCCCGGTCTTCTTCCCGACTGTTCGTGTCCTGAT
>CAMWWS010000158.1 GCA_947178085.1 uncultured Lachnospiraceae bacterium
TTTTGTTTGTCTTTCCTAAGTTCGCAGCCTTCCTAAGAAGAATATTACAACGCAAGAATCTTGCTGACCTCATATACATACTCAGGAATACTCTTCTGCATATTAAGAGCCTCTTCAATATCGAAGTCCAGGAATTCTCCATGCTGATATCCGACAACTCTGTTTGTTTTGCCATCACACAGGATATCCGCCGCATATGCCCCCATTATAGAAGCATAATACCTGTCCTTACAGGTCGGCGCACCGCCTCTTTGCAGATAACCCAGAATCGTTGCTCTTGTTTCCATACCGGTAGCCGCTTCAATTCGTCTTGCCATGGAAGTGGAATGTCCTATTCCCTCCGCATTGATAATGATATGATGCGTCTTACCGCGTTTTCTGCTGGCGATAATATTATTTATAATTTCCTGCTCGTTATAATCATATTTCTCAGGTAAAAGGATATCCTCCGCACCATTGGCAATACCGCACCATAAAGCGATATAACCTGCATTTCTGCCCATAACTTCAATTATACTGCATCTCTCATGCGAAGAAGAGGTATCACGAACCTTATCAATCGCATCCATCGCCGTATTAACTGCCGTATCGAAACCTATAGTATATTCTGTACATGCGATATCAAGGTCTATGGTTCCCGGAATACCAATCGTGTTAATACCCTGCCTGGACAAAGCCTGTGCTCCGCGATATGAGCCATCTCCTCCGATAACAACAAGACCGTCGATTCCATGCTTACGACATACATCAGCCGCCTTCTGCTGACCTTCTTCAGTACGCATCTCCGAGCATCGCGCAGTTCCGAGAATAGTACCGCCTCGTTGGATGGTATCTGAAACATACCATTTTTCCATATCTATAATTTCTTCATTCATAAGGCCCTGATAGCCCTTTTTAATACCTTTGACTTTAACGCCGTTAGCAAGCGCTTTTCTGACAACGGCACGAATTGCAGCGTTCATGCCCGGCGCGTCGCCTCCGCTTGTTAAAACGCCTATTGTTTTAATTTCTTTTGCCATATCCTCGCATCCTTTCCCACCAATACCATAAATTACCTGATTGATATAATTTTACCCTATACAAAGAGGCTTTTCAATATTTTTTAAACAACCTTGACATTTTCTTTTCCATATAGAGTTTCCAGTCTCTCAATCAAAGCTGCATCAACATTGACATTCTGATTGGGCGGCAGCTTTTTCATCGCCCTCGGATTTTCTATATAGATTACAACGCTGTCCCTACCCTCGGAATCGTGAATCGAAGCCATAAGTTCTGCTTCCTTTTCTTCAAACATCTCCTTCGTTGAAAATTTAATCCACAATTTCTTAGGGATTGCATCAAAATCAGTAATTTTCTCACAGATAAGCTTAGCGTCCTTATCATCTTCGGCTGAAACTCTTCCCTTGACAAAAACTTTTTTATCCTCTATCAGTTTATCCGCATTCTTTTCATAATCTTTCGGGAAAACAATAACCTCTACCGAACCAACCAAATCCTCTATCTGCAGGAAGGCCATTACTTTTTCATTTTTCGTATACTTCAACCTTTTATCCGCAACTATACCGCCGATGGTAACCGACTGTCCATCTTTTACAACAGTAGTGTTCGTCTCTTCTTCAAGCACAAAATCGGATGTCATATTAGTAACGTTTCCACGCCATATTTCCTGATATTCTTCCAAGGGATGTCCACTGACATATATACCTAAGACTTCTTTTTCAAAGCCCAGTTTCATATCTTTAGAATACTCTCCCACATCAGGGAGCTTTATTTCGTAGCTTTCCTTTTCTTCTTCCGCCGCAATATCAAATAACGAAAGCTGCCCTGCCATATTATTTTTCTTATCCTGCGAAATGTTATCCATAATCTGCACGTACACACTCATGAACTGCTTTCTTGTTCCGCCCAGACTGTCCATCGCACCCGCCTTTATAAAGTTCTCGATAGCCCGTTTATTAACTCCCCTATCCGCCATGCGGGTGATAAAATCTTTCAGGTTAGTGTATGGTCCCCTTTGCTTTCTCTCCTCGACTACGGCTTCAATTACAGGCCGTCCCACACTCTTTATTGCTGTCAGAGCATAACGGATAGAATTACCCGATACGGAAAACCGAATCTCTCCCTCATTGATATCAGGAGGCAGTATCTGAATACCCATACTTTTACATGTCATGATATACTCTGATACTTTACCTGAATTATCAATAACGGAAGTAAGCAGCGCCGCCATAAATTCTACCGGATAATAGTATTTAAGGTAAGCTGTCTGATAGGCAACAACAGCATAACATGCCGCATGGGATTTATTAAAAGCATACTTGGCGAAATCCATCATGGTGTCATAGATATGATTCGCAACCTGCGCGCTTATTCCATTCGCCACACAGCCCGGTACGCCCTCTTCAGGATTTCCGTAAGTAAAGTTCTTACGCTCCTGCTCCATGACATACTGCTTTTTCTTACTCATGGCGCGACGAACCAAATCGCTTCTGCCCATCGTATATCCGCCAAGCTCGCGAACAATCTGCATTACCTGTTCCTGATATACGATACAGCCATATGTCGGCGCCAGAATCGATTCAAGCTGCGGACAGTCATAGGTGATGGAGTCAGCATCATTTTTACCCTTAATATATTTCGGAATGAAATCCATCGGTCCCGGACGATACAGCGATATACCTGCAATGATATCCTCAAGACTCTGCGGTTTAAGTTCCTTCATGAAGCTTTTCATTCCGCCGCTTTCAAGCTGGAATATACCTTCGGTACGCCCGGAAGCAATAGATGCAAGCACCGCAGGGTCATTATAATCAATATTATCTATGTCAATATCCGTACCCGTCTTTTTCTGAACCATCTCTACGGCGTCCTGAATTACAGTCAGGGTACGCAGCCCCAGAAAGTCCATCTTAAGAAGTCCAAGTTCTTCAATCGTCGTCATGGTAAACTGCGTGGTAATGGCATTATCGCCACCTCTTGACAGCGGTACAAATTCCTCCGCCGCCTTCGGACAGATAACAACCCCCGCTGCATGCGTGGAGGTATGTCTGGGCAGTCCTTCCAAACGTTTCGACATATCAATCAGAACCTGTACATTTTCATCTTCCGTATATAGCTTTTTTAACTCCGGATTCATATCCAGAGCTTTGTCTATCGTAATATTAAGCTCCTGTGGAATCATTTTGGCAATGGAATCGACATATGCATAGGGCAAATCCATAACACGTCCTACGTCACGGATAACAGCTTTTGCACCCATAGTACCGAACGTTACAATCTGAACCACTTTATCCTGACCGTATTTTTCCCCCACATAATCGATTACTTCCTGCCTTCGCTCATAGCAGAAGTCCACGTCAATATCAGGCATGGAAACACGTTCCGGATTCAGGAAACGTTCAAACAATAAACTATACTTAATTGGGTCGATATTCGTAATCCTTAAACAATAAGAAACGATACTTCCTGCCGCCGAACCACGCCCCGGTCCGACCGCGATTCCATTCTCCCTGCAATAATTAATATAATCCCATACAATCAGGAAGTAATCCACGAAACCCATGGTTTTGATGATATTAAGCTCATAATCCATCTTTTCCCGTATGGTTCCGTCGTCTTCCGGATAACGTGCAGCCAGTCCTTTCGTACACAGCTCGTTTAAATAACTCCACGAATCGTACCCTGCCGGCACATCATAATGAGGCACCTTATAGACTCCGAACTCAATCTCAACATGGCATCTGTCCGCAATTCTCTGGGTATTTTCCACAGCTTCCCATGCATATGGAAAAAGCCCCTTCATTTCCTCTTCGCTTTTTACATAATACTGACCACCCACATAACGCAGTCTGTCTTCATCCGCCAGCTTCTTACCCGTCTGTAAACATAGAAGAATATCATGTGATTTCTCGTCTTCCGCATAAGTATAATGGACATCATTAGTGGTGACTAACGGGATATCCAGCTCTTTGCTTATATTAAGAAGCGCAGTATTGACCGCTTTCTGCTCCGGAATGCCATGATCCTGTAACTCCAAAAAATAATTACCCTTACCGAAACAGTCTTCGTATTTCTTCGCGGCTTTCTTCGCCTCGTCAATCAAACCCTTCTGAATATAACGCGCTACTTCTCCAGCCAGACATGCGGAAAGCGCAATAAGACCCTCATGAAACTCTTTAAGTATTTCCATATCCACACGCGGTCTGTAGTAATACCCTTCGGTAAATCCGCGGCTGACTATTTTCATCAGATTAGCATATCCTACGTTGTTCTCCGCCAAAAGCACCAGATGATAATATCTGTCCTCTCCACCTGATACTTCCCTGTCAAAACGAGAATTCGGCGCAACATAGACCTCGCAGCCAATGATTGGATTAATACCGGCGGCTTTTGCTTCTTTATAGAAATCAATTACGCCGTACATAACGCCGTGGTCGGTAATCGCAGCGCTGTCCATTCCAAGTTCTTTGACCCTCTTTATATATTCCTTTATTTTATTGGAACCATCCAAAAGGCTGTATTCCGTATGGACATGCAGATGTGCAAAAGCCATGAGGTACCTCGTTTCTTCCGTTTACGGCAAGTTTGTGACATGTTTGTCACAAATTCAAGCCTGTGATATTAACAAACACCGAATATAATTTATTAATATATTTTAACACGATTTACCTTCAATATAAAGTAGGTATTTCATCGAAGCATTTGTAAAACTCGCTGTTATTCCAATCTGATGTCGGACGATAATCATAGGCGACTCCATCTATATGGAAATTCGGGCAGCTGTCGGTAGCCATAGACAGTCTCACTACATCCCCGTTTGCCAGTGTCAATTCCATACAGGCACATTGTGTTCCGCACTCTGTACCGAAATATATATATTCTGCATTGCTAAACCAATCCTCAAACTTTTGCAGTGTTTCTGCATCTGTTATGGTCTGACTATAAAATTTCCCGCCTGTTAAACTAGACTTAACGTCTAACTTAGCGGATACAATATCTTTTATTTTCGAAACATCATAATTTTGATAACCTGCTTTCTCCATTAACATGAGCTGTATATAGTCGCACAACTTAGGCGCTTCTATAAAGCACTCCATAATACCATCTTCATCATCATATGTATAATATAAGTACCCGCCTTCAAACGCTCTTATTGCTATATCGTTATAGATTATCTGCCAGCCTCTTTCTTTATGACCTTCCCACCGTCTGTCAAACGGTTTCCCTTCCAAATCCAGAGTCTCTACCTGTTCTGACAGCCATTCCTGGTCTTTACCAGTAGGAATATAATAATAATATGTCCTATTGCTTATCATGGAAGGTTGAACTTTTATACATACCTTATCAGCTTCCGGTTGTTCATAAAGTATAATGTCCTGCATGGAACCGTTTTCTACCGGCATTCCATACTCCTGTAAAGAAATATATTTTTCCAGAATGGCATTCACTTCCGCTTTATCCTCTTCACTAAGACTGATACTCCTTACGTAAACAGAATCATTAAATGTTCCGCAGCCGGAATGATATCTTACCGTATTCCCATCAAATACAAGTTCACAATTATCAATACAGTCACCAGTACCTTCATTCCACTCTCCGGATTCAAGTATGTCTCGAAGAATTGTAGCATCTTCGCTTGATATTGTAACCAAACCGCTGTCGGTAGAAACACTAGATACCTGCATATCATTTAAAGTTTCCTGCTGCTTAACATCTTCATCATCCGGCGGCAGCTCAGACGATAAACTACTCTCCTCATCAGGTGTCTGTTCTGATAATAAATCACTCCCCTCATCTGGTATTGTATCTCCTATCTGATACTCTTCGGTAGGATTCGTCAAAAAACAGATTGCCATTATCACTAATACTGCTGCAGCCGCTATAATAATCCATAACGCAGGCTTTTTATAATTTAATACGGATTTCACCCTATCCTTTACCCCCACTTCTCCAAAAGCCAGCGGACACACCATGATCAGTCTCTTCTGCCTTTCGATTGCAAAATGCCCCGCAGCAAGCTGCAGGGCATTCACCTTAATATGTAAGATATTATAAATATTTCTTCAATACATCAACCTTGTCAAGTTTCTCCCAAGGCAGATCCAAATCATTACGTCCGAAATGTCCGTAAGCTGCTGTCTGTTTGTAAATCGGGCGACGAAGGTCTAACATCTTAATAATTCCTGCCGGACGCAGATCGAAATTATCACGAATGATTTCGTCCAGTTTTTCGTCGGATACTTTTCCCGTACCAAAAGTATCAACCATAACCGATGTAGGCTGCGCAACACCGATTGCATAGGACAACTGAATCTCGCACTTCTCTGCAAGACCAGCCGCTACGATATTCTTAGCTACATAACGTGCGGCATAAGCTGCAGAACGGTCAACCTTCGTGCAGTCTTTACCGGAGAAAGCGCCGCCGCCGTGACGTGCATATCCGCCGTATGTATCTACGATAATCTTACGTC
>CAMWWS010000159.1 GCA_947178085.1 uncultured Lachnospiraceae bacterium
ATACAGTCAAATGGATCTGATTCGGGCGATTCGGGCAACGGAGTCCACCTTGCGCACATTTAACACACAAAATTAAGCTTTTTAAAGACAGATTCAGACAAATAAATTCTTCTGTGGTATACTTGGAGCATGAGAAATATTAAAATTGCGCTTATTGACGACAATCGGGAATTTATACAGGATTTTAGGCGAATACTTGAGCAGGGCTTTCAGGCGGCAGGCGTGCAGTGTGATATTCAGATATATTATGACGCCTTAAGTTTTGAATGCGCTGCGGCAGAGAGGTTTGCGTATGATATATGCTTTTTGGACATTGAAATGCCGGGAATGAGCGGCATGGAGCTGGCAAAAAGGATGCGGGAGTCAAACGGACAGGAAATAATAGTTTTCCTCACGGCCTATTCGGAATTTATCCGTGCAGGGTATGAGGTGAAAGCATTTGACTATTTAATCAAAGACAAGGCGGCAGAGGAAATCGGCGGTCTGGTGAAAAGACTTATTAATGAATTGGATGTGGTGGCAAAAAAGGTTTATATCATAGAAACCCATTCCAGATTGGAAAAAATAAACCATAGCGAAATTATCTATATTTATAAAAGGGGACCGTATTCACGATTTGTCCTATCAGACAGAGAGGTACAGGAAAGAAAAGCCTTAAAAGATGTTTTGGATAAGCTTGACTCAGTGGAATTTATTCTGGTTGAAAGAGGATATGTAATCAATTTGAACCACATCAAAAGAATCTGTTCAAGAAACGTGGAGCTGTCAGACGGCACGAATATTCCGGTGGGAAGGACGCACATTAATGAATTAAAGGAAAGAATACAGAAATACTGGATGGAGAATTTTTAGATGAAAGGGTTGTTTGACTTGTTTAGGGGAAAGCGCAAAGACGAGGAAGCCCTTGAGAAAGAAAGGCAGAGACTCCTTGAACAGGATTATAAGCGGATTGTGGCGCTCAGCAGGGAAAAGAGCAGGTTACTTCATGATATTAAGAATCACCTTTTAATCATAGAAGGTCTTTTGAAATACGGACTGTCGGAAAAAGCGCTTATATATATACAGGAGCTTCGTAATTCGGAGCTTGAGTCCAAGCCGTGGATGCAGTCTGACAATGTAATAGTCAATGCTCTTATGAATGAAAAAATCAATCTGGCAAAAAGTAAGGGAATCAAAGTGCAGCTTAAAACAAGCGACCTGAAGGATTCCTTTATCGATGACCGGGATTGGTGCGTGATTCTTGGCAATCTGCTTGACAATGCTATTGAAGCCTGTGAAAAGGTAGAGGGAAAAAAGGATATTATTGTTAAGATTGATGACGTGGCGTATGGCACTATAATCAATATCAGAAACAGTTATTGTGGGGAAATTCCTGACATGGAAGGTGAAGCTCCAACGGCAAAGGCCGATAAAGAAGAACATGGGATAGGGAATCAGAATGTTAAGCTTGCGGCCAAGAAATACGGAGCGATTATTTTATATAAGAAGGAAGAAGAGATGTTTGGCGTTACGTTGGTCTTGTACAGGTAAGAGGATACTTGGCTGCTAAGCATTTGGGGAGGATTTTATGAAAAACATGACTATAGGAAAACCTTTAAAGGTTATTTTACTTTTTGCGCTTCCGCTTTATATAGGGCAGATGTTTCAGCTGTGTTACAGCCTGATTGATACCCGCATTATAGGAAGTACTCTGGGAGAGACGTCACTTGCGGCGGTAGGTGCAACCACATCGCTTAGTGATATGCTGATAGAGTTCATAAACGGCATTATCGCCGGATTCGGTATTATTATTTCTACTTTTTACGGAGCGAAGGATGAGGAAAAACTGAAAAAATCAATCGGCGGTACGGCGCTTCTTGGGGTAGCGGCAGCCGCTGTTATCAGTGTAGTATCATTGTTACTTTTGCCGTTGATTTTAAAATTTTTGAATGTATCTGAAATGCATCTACCTGAAGCAACTGCATATATCCGTATTATACTTGCAGGAATGATCGCAACCGCATTGTACAATATCTGTGCGGCAATTCTGCGTGCTATCGGTGATTCTTTTACTCCGCTGGTTTTTCTGGTGATTTCCAATGTGCTGAATATAGTGCTTGACTATGTGTGCATCCGGTATCTTAATATGGGAGTTTCCGGTGCGGCGGTGGCTACAGTATTTTCACAGGCGTTGTCGGCGTTACTTTGTTTCCTTTATATGAGGAAAAAATATAGTGAGCTTATGCCTGATATGGAAGGGCTGAAGCCGGATAAGGAAATATATGGGCGGCTTCTGCCGACAGGGATTTCTATGGGATTCATGATTTCCTTTGTAACTCTTGGTTCGTTGGCGCTGCAGACCAGCATCAATACTTTCGGGACAAATGTAATCGTGGCGCATACCGCAGCCAGAAAAGCCACATCCCTGTTTCTGACTCCTTTCTTTGTATTGGGGACGGCGCTTGCCACCTACTGTGGACAGAATCTTGGGGCGGAGGAATACGGAAGGATTAAGAAGGGAATTAAGGATACGGTTTTTTTGGCATTTGGATGGTGTGCTGTGGTGCTTATCGTAATCTTTTTGCTCTCACCGCAGATTGTCCGGCTGATTACTGCAAGCAGTGAAGGAGAGGTTATTGATACTGCATCTATTTATCTGAAGATTAATGGCGTTTTTTACTTTCTTCCGGCGCTTATCTGCATTTTCAGGAACAGTATGCAGGGCTTTGGTGATAAGAAGACGCCGCTTTTTTCCAGCCTGATTGAGCTTACCGGAAAGGTGGTCATTGCCTTTTTACTTGCGCCTGTGATTGGCTATATGGGTGTAATTATCTCGGAGCCTGTAGTTTGGGCGGTTATGGTGATACCGCTTTTTGTAAATATTATGAGGAATCCGATATTTAAGGAAGTACGTGAATGATAAGATTATGGTATCAAAAGGCATACATATAAAAGTTCGATGACATATGGAAGAAAAATCAAAAAACCTCAAGTAGTGGCTGATGCTTGGGGTATTTTGTTATGGGCAATTTTAAATGTGACAAAAGTAATATAAAAAATAGTTCTTTTTTCACTACCGCTCCATTTTGATAATTGTTATGATGTCATTGCAGCATAAATAATCAATGAAGGAGAGGAGCAAGGTTATAAAAATGGGAGATATTATTTTAAAAACAACAGACCTAACGAAAAAATACAATAATAAAGCCGTTGTTGATAATTTAAATATTGAAATCAGAAGAGGCGAGATTTTCGGATTATTAGGGCCGAATGGAGCGGGTAAAAGCACCACTATGAATATGATCTGTTCAATAGTACGTCCGACGGCAGGTGAGATTGAATTGCTGGGTAAAAACCCTTGGAAGCAGAAAAAAGAGGTGATTCATAAAATCGGCTACATTCCGCAGGAACTTGCCATTCATGGAAATCTGAAGGCATGGGAGAACGTGGAGTTATTTACTTCCCTTTATGGAATAAAGGGGCAGCAGTTAAAAAATGCGGTAAATGAATCGTTGGAGTATGTCGGTTTGTTGGAGCGCAGGCAGGAATTTGCCAAGAACTTTTCAGGCGGTATGAAAAGGAGATTAAATATAGCCTGTGCGCTTGGACATAATCCGGAGCTGCTGATTTTTGACGAGCCTACGGTAGGCATTGATCCCCAGTCCAGAAACTTTATTCTGGATAAGATTAAGGAGTCAAACAAAAAAGGCGCCACGGTTATTTACACAAGCCACTATATGGAAGAAGTGGAAGCAATCTGTACCCGGATCGCCATTATGGATAACGGGAAGATTATTGCGTGCGGAACCAGTGCTGAATTGAAAAAACTGGTTACCGGCGGGGATGAAACTATTACATTAGAGGAAGTATTCCTGACACTTACAGGTAAAAAACTCAGAGATTATGCGGAATAGTGAGGGAGAGATATGATTCGTTATTTGATAAAAAATAATTTTAAACTCATGTTCCGTAATACATGGAGCGTGATTACTATGCTGTTAGGTCCTGTATTGGTGATAATGGTTTTGTCCAGTGCATTTTCTGAACTGATGAAGTCATACGAAGGAGTAGATGAATTTGCGGTGGGGTATAGGGTACAGGGTGCAGCGGAAGATGATGCGGTATTTGAGTCTGTTAAACATGCAGGTAAGGAAGCAGGTATTCTTTTCTATGAATATCCGGAAGGTGAAGTAAAGGAAGTTATGGAAAAAAATGAACTTGCGGGATTCGTGGAGTTTTCGGGGGATGCCTATGTAGTATACAAGAGCGCTGATTATGAAATAGAGGGTATTACTTTAGAATACTTTATAAACAAGGTGATAAATACAGGCGTGAATGCTTACATGCAGATTCAGAATGATATTGTTTTACCGACAGAGGAACTGGAATTCATGCCGGCAGTTAATGCAAGAGATTATTATGGCATTATTTATATTGTTTATTTTTGCTGGTGTGGAATTATATGCGCGACAGGGGTTCTGAGCAATGAAAAGAAATATGGAATTGTGCGAAGATTTCAGGTATCCGATATATCTGAGACGCAAAATTACTTAGGGAAATTTATTCCCGTTGTTTTCACGGTGTCAGTGGGTATGGCGGCAGCAACGGCAATTACCGTATTGCTTTATGATATACATTGGGGTAATCCCGTTTTGTCCATACTGATTGTTTTTATGATGATATCAGCGGGAACTGCATTGGGATTGATGCTTTACAATATTTCAGACAGTCTGGTAATTACGATTATCATGCAATTTACGATAGTGTGGTTTATGGGATTCTTTGGCGGCAGTTTTGAAACCTATATGTTTTCGAGAATGCCTGATGCGATAAAACATCTGTCGCCGATTTACCATGGCAACAGGGCGCTGGTAGAGCTCTCCTGCATGGGAAGAAGTGATTATATATACAGCGCTGTGTGGTATTCCTTAGGAATTATTGCGGTTTGTTCTGCAATCGCTATATTGGCGGGCAGTATCAGAAAGAGAGGCAGAGCATGATAGAATTAGTGAAAATGAACCTCAAATTGTTGTTAAGAAATAAAGGATTTTTGTTTTTCCTCATAGTAACACCTATATTATCAACATTTATTCTGAGTATAAAAATGGATGAACATACAATTTATATGGATGATTCGGACAAAGAAGTTATTCTGGAATTAACGTCTTATACAGACAAGGCGGTTTATGCGGGGGATACATCGGCATGTATCATAAAAGTATATGATGCGTCAAAATCGGAATTGTCTGAATATGTATTAAATCAAATGGCAGAAGTCGGTATGTTTTCAATTTGCCGTGCCGACGTCAGCGGACTGTCTGAGGAGGAGGTAGAAAAAATCGCGAAAAAGGATGCTTTTGACGACAGGGCGGGAATGCTGCTTTATCTGAAAGAGGATTTTGATGAAGCGGTATTAGACGGCGCATGGGAACGTGGTGTGAAACTGTATGTTGTATCAGAAGATGAGCGTCAGGAAATCTTTGTAAACGAACTTACGGATTTGCTTGCCGGAATAAAGCAGATGCAAAGTATTGCGGGAAATGACATAAGCGCTATGATAGAGCTGTTTACAGATATTCAGGAATTACTTCCTGAAAAAAAGGTGGTAAATCTTGCAGGCAGGGAAGGAGTTGCATTGACTGAACAGCAAACAAATCAACGGACTCAGATTGGTTATGCATTTGCCTTTGTAACTTTAGGGTTCTTATTCTGCGGCGTCTGTGTGGCACATTCTGTCATTGAGGAGCAGAATAACAAGGTATTTACCAGAGTTATGCTGACAAAGTTAAAAAGCAGGGACTATTTTATGTCCAAACTTGCGGTAGCGGTAGTCATTTGTGTGATGCAGACCTTGGTGCTTGCAGTATGTTTATCCCTTATTAAGGGGCTGGATGTGGGAATGGGAATCATGAATTTTCTTATTGTAATCTTCCTGTTGGGTCTGATATTTGGGACATTAAGTCTTTTGCTGGGAGTGATTCTCGGAGATGTTATGAGTTCTAATTATGCAGTATTCGCGATTTGGAGTATTTCGGCATTGTTGGCGGGATTGTATTTCCCTTTGGATGATACGACTAAGGCGCTGAAGACACTTTCTTATCTTATGCCGCAGAAATGGTTCATGGATATATCGGAATTATTATTAGTAGGGGACAAAAGCGCCTATTCTATGTTATTATGTGTTACAGCAGCCTACTTAATTATTTTTATCAGTGTGGGCGGCGTGGGGCTTAAGGTCAAGTATCATAAGGGCGGTATCTGATCGGTACGCGAATAAGGTATTGAGTATGGAAGAGCATGGAATAGCATAGATAGAATAGCACAGGATAGAAAGGAACGGCGCATGGAAGAACGATTCAGGGAATCTTATTTCGTCCTGCTACGAATTGCATTATTGCTGATATTGGAGATATATATTGCTTTATCACAGTCTGTGTTGACAGGGGCATCTGTAAAGGTGCTCCTGATTCTTGC
>CAMWWS010000160.1 GCA_947178085.1 uncultured Lachnospiraceae bacterium
GTTGAAAATTAGAAATTTTCAACCGCAAGTTTGTGCTTGATGGCACAAACTCGCAGACAAAGAAAGGAGCATGGTTAAAGAAATGAACGAAAAATCAAAAGTAATTTTTGGAAATCCAATGGCAGACAAGATTTACAGGAAGGCAGTGCAGTCGAAGAATAAGTACATGAAAAAGTTCGGAGACGATTCTGATGCGAATTATCCTGTAACGACTGAGAAGAATGCCCATATCGGCGATTCTCTGGGGGTTATGGATGTGCTGCTTGGTGAAGTTGATTCAGCAGCGCAGACAAGTACGTCTTTTGACGTGGAGAAAGGAATAATCGTCGGAAATATCCGTATGGGGTTCGGACATTACAGGATTTCCATGGCGATTGCTTCAGCGGCTAAATCCATGGGATATGTGCCATACTGGATGGACTTGAATTCTTATAGACATACAACCTGTACGAAGGTTATCAGTGCACAGAATGATCTGTATTCTCTTGGCTCGAGAATTTCAGGAAAGAGCAAGCTGTTCAACAAACTGGTATGGGAGCCTATGAATTATGAAGGTTTTCGCAAACTTAGCTACAATGCTTCCGACCAGAAAAACGCTGAATTGATGGCGCCCGTATATCGAAATGTACCTAAAGACATTCCGGTAGTGGCGACGCACGTTTGGCCGGCACAGGCTGCTATTCATGCAGGTATGAAATATGTGGTAAACGCTATTCCGGATAACTGGCCGATGGCGTTGCATTTATCGGAAGGAAGCCTGCATACTGTGCAGACGCATTTTGCTTATCAGGGATACCGCATTTTGAATGGAATGCAGGGTAAAGATGTATTGGAGCCGATGCCTGATGAGTCTCTTGTATATACCGGACATTATATCGACCATGAATTGGTGCATAATATCGAGAGCGATTGCGAACTAAGAATGAAGCGCAAAAAGGAAGGAAAGCCGATGCGTTTCCTTCTGACTATAGGTGGTGCGGGAGCACAAAAAGAGATTTTTGCAGCAATTATCAAATATCTTATTCCCGCAATTCGTGACGGAAAGGCTGCTCTTTATGTCAATGTAGGCGATTACAAAAATGTATGGGAAGAGCTGGTAAAAGAAATACCGGGGCTGGCTGAGCTGTCTACAGAGCATTTTAATAAATGGCAGGAGACAGAGAAGTTTGCGAATGAAGCGCTCACGGGAACAGGCGCGGGTGATGTAAAAGGCGTTCATGCTTTCTGGCATGAAAATATATTTGAAGCTGTTTATTGCACCAATCTGCTGATGAGAAGCTGCGATGTTCTGGTGACAAAGCCGAGCGAACTTGCTTTTTATCCGGTGCCGAAGCTCTTTATCAAACGTGTCGGCGGTCATGAGAGATGGGGCGCAATCCATTCTGCGGAAATCGGCGACGGTACGCTGGAATGCAGCGATATACCGCATACATTGCAGATGATTAAGCTCTTTATGAAAGAAAACGATCTGTTAAGTGATATGTGCGATAATATCATTAAAAACAAGGCGGCAGGTATTTATGACGGTGCATATAAAGTAGTGGAACTGGCAATGGCGAAGAAAAATGATAAGAAATAGTTAAAATATTACAGATAAATTCGCAGGTTGAGAAAGGAGCATGAGTATTATTATGAAATTATCAATGAGAGAAAAAGTATCATATGGATTAGGCGCGGTAGGAAAAGACATGGTATACATGTTCTCCGCAAGCTATATCCTGTTCTATTATCAGGATGTTTTGGGAGTGAGCGCGATAGCTATGGGAATTATCCTTATGGCGGCGCGTGTATTTGATGCATTCAATGACCCAATCATGGGTGTTCTGGTGGCAAAAACAAAGACAAAATGGGGTAAATTCCGCCCATGGCTTTTGATTGGCACAATCTTGAATTCAGTTATATTGTATTTTATGTTTGCAGCGCCGCCGTCACTTGACGGAGGCGGATTGGTAGCTTATGCTGCTATTACTTACATCGTATGGGGTGTTACATATACGATGATGGATATTCCTTACTGGTCTATGATTCCTGCATTTACAGAGGGCGGTAAGGAGCGTGAGGGGTTGTCCACACTGGCTCGTTCCTGTGCGGGAGTCGGCTCTGCCATTGTAACGATTATTACCGTGAAATGTGTACAATTGTTGGGAAATGATGATCCGCGTGTTGGATTTATGCGTTTTGCACTTATCCTGGCAGTGATTTTTACATTATGTATTATATGCACATGTATCAATATTAAGGAAAAGTCTACGGTCAATGTAGATTCACCATCAGTCGGACAGATGTTTAAGGCGCTGATTCAGAATGACCAGGCAATGGCTGTAGTTATTACAATTGTACTTATAAATTGTTCTGTTTATATTACGTCAAATCTTGTTATATATTTCTTTAAATATGATTTTGGCGGGGCAAAATGGGAAGATGCATATACGTTGTTTAATACGTTCGGCGGTGCGATTCAGATTCTGTCCATGATGATTTTCTTCCCGCTGTTGCGTAAAATATTCAGTGCAATAAAAGTTTTCTATATCAGTTTCTGCATGGCAATTGTGGGATATATTGTACTGCTTGTACTAGCTTTTACAAATATGTCAAGCGTATATCTGCTTTTTATTCCGGGCTTCTTCATCTTCGCAGCAAACGGTATGCTCACTGTGCTTGTAACTGTATTCCTTGCCAATACGGTTGATTATGGTGAATTGAAGAATAACAGAAGAGATGAGAGCGTCATTTTCTCCATGCAGACCTTCGTAGTTAAACTCGCATCAGGAGTGGCGGCATTAATTGCTTCCACATGCCTTGCAGTATTCAACTTGAGCGATGACACTGAAGCTGCTGTGGAAACAGCTCAGACGGCAGTTTCGTCGGTAGTGGGCTTACGTATGACTATGACTGTGATTCCGATTATCGGATTGCTGATTGCAGTATTTGTATTCCGTAAAAAATTTATCCTCACGGAAGCAAAGGTAGAAGAGATTGCGGCACAGATTAAGCAAAAACGCGCAGGGGAAAGTTTATGATTAGAGAAAACAATAACTGTTTTGTACTGGAAACAAAAAATACGACTTACTGCTTTCGTGTGATTGAGATGGGGCATCTGGAGCATCTTTATTATGGGAGAAGGATTACGCTGCCGGAGGAAAAGAATGCGGAAGCGCTGACCGAGAAGCATACCTTTATGCCCGGTAATACGAATGCATATAGTAATGCTTGCAGCAAATTTTCGCTGGAAGATATCAGATTGGAAATGTCGTCTTATGGAAAAGGTGATATCAGAGAGCCGTTTATTGAGGTTGTGCATGAAGACGGCAGCTATACATCGGATTTTCTTTTTGACAAGGCAGAGATTACAAAAGGAAAAGAAGAATATAGTACATTGCCGGGCTCTTATGACGAGAGTGGGGAAGTAGAACATCTGTGCATTACTTTAAAAGACAGACAATATAATATTACTCTGGAACTGCATTATTATGTTTACGAGGAATGCGATGTGATTACACGCAGCGCGAAGCTCATTAATGAAAGCGATGTGGCGGTGAAGCTGCTTAGAATGATGAGTATGCAGATAGACTTTGATATGTCCGGTTTTATTTTCACGACATTCAACGGTTCATGGGCAAGAGAAATGAAAAGGACGGATGTGAAAATGCTTTCAGGGAAGCATGTGAATGCTTCATATACAGGGACATCTTCCAACCGTGCCAATCCGTTCGTGATGCTGAGTAGAGAAGGAACTACGGAGGATTCCGGAGAATGCTACGGATTCAATCTGATTTACAGCGGAAATCATTATGAAGCTGTAGAAGTGAACGGATATGGAAAGACCAGAATCGTAACGGGCATCAATCCTCAGTCTTTTGCATTTGTTATAGAAGCGGGAGAAAGCTTTGAAGCGCCTGAAGCGGTTATGAGTTACTCTCATGAAGGCTATAACGGCATGAGTGGGCATATGCACAAATTCGTAAAAGAACATATAGTGCGTGGAGAATGGAAAAAGAAGCTAAGGCCTGTTCTGCTCAACAGCTGGGAAGCTGCATACTTTAATATTAATGAAAAGAAACTTCTGAACCTTGCCAAAGCGGGGAAAGATGTCGGAATAGAGCTTTTCGTAATGGACGATGGCTGGTTTGGGACAAGGGACGACGATACGCAGGCACTTGGCGATTGGGAAGTAAACCGCAACAAGCTGCCTGATGGTTTAGACGGACTTGCCAAGAAAGTCAAAGCCCTGGGACTTGATTTCGGTATATGGGCAGAACCTGAAATGGTTAATGTCAACAGCAGACTTTATGAGAAACATCCGGACTGGGTGATTCAGATTCCCGATAAGCCGCATTCCGAAGGAAGAAACCAGAGAATTCTTGATTTGACAAGAAAAGAAGTGCAGGATTATGTCATAGAGGAAATGAGCCGTGTATTTTCTTCCGCAGACATTTCCTATGTCAAATGGGATATGAACCGTACCTTTACCGACTATTTCTCGTGCGGACTGCCTGCAGAACGCCAGGGTGAAGTGGCGCATCGTTATGTGATGGGGTTGTATCGCTGCATGAAGGAACTGACGGAGCGTTTCCCGAAGATTTTGTTCGAAGGCTGTGCGGCGGGAGGCAATCGTTTTGACCTTGGTATACTTTGCTATTTTCCTCAGATTTGGGCAAGCGACGATACGGACGCCCTCTGCCGGACAGAGATTCAGACAGGTTATAGTTACGGATATCCTATGTCTGTTGTCAGCGCGCATGTTTCCGCCTGTCCTAATCACCAGACTCTGCGCACGACTCCGCTGGAAACACGCTTTAATGTGGCGGCTTTTGGCGTATGCGGGTATGAGTGCAATTTCTGCGATATGAAGAAAGAGGAATTGGAGGCAGTTAAGGCACAGATTGAATTGTATAAAGAGTGGCGTGAAGTGCTTCAGACGGGTTCATTTTATCGTGGAAGAACTTTTGCGGACAGTATGCATGGGGCATCAAGCGTGTTGAGCCAGTCAGAAGGCAACGTAACAGAGTGGACCTGTGTATCGCAGGATAAGCAAAAAGCTGTCGGATTCCTGTTCCAGAAGCTTGTAACACCGAATACACAGTTTGAATATTACAAAGCAAAAGGGCTTGCGCCGGATTTACAGTATCACTTTTATAATCGTGCTTTAAAATATAACGTGAAAGAATTCGGAGATTTGGTAAACACAGTCTCACCGATTCATATTAAGCAGGACTCCCTGATGCATAACGTGGTCGCCAAATTCGTTAAGATGAACGGTGAAACGGAAGACTGCAACGCATATGGAGATGCATTGATGTATGGCGGGGTTAAGCTAAAGCAGTCCTTTGGGGGCACCGGATATAATGATGAAGTGCGATATTTCCCGGATTTTGCTTCGAGGGTGTATTTTATGGAAGCTGTCAAATAATACTATTGATTTTTTCTCACACTAATCTCCTCCGGAAAAGCAGGTATCTTTTTTTATAACTACCTGCTTTTCCTATACAGTTCCTTAAGCTCGTCTACACTGAACTGATAGTGCTTACCGCAGAATTGACAGTTTATCTCTATCTCCTTACCCTCATCAATCATTTCTTTGATTTCCTTTTCTCCAAGACTGATTAGAACTTTTTCTATCTTTGGTCTACCGCAGTTGCATAAAAATGCTGTAGGTCTGGTTTCCAGAATCTCACATTCAAGTCCGTCTAAAAGCTGATTAAGCATTTGTTCCGGCGTGTTTCCGGCATCCAGCATGGCAGTTACGGACATAATGCCGCTCAGATTTTGTTCCAGTCTGCTGATTACGGATTCCTCCGCAAAAGGCATTAATTGGATAATAAATCCGCCAGCCTGTTTTACAGTATTGTTTCGCTCCATCAGAACCCCAAGTCCTACAGATGACGGCACTTGCTCAGAGGTAGCAAAGTAATAAGTCAGATCTTCCGCTATTTCACTTGTCTGTAACAGAGTCTGTCCTACGTAAGGGTCTTTTAACCCCATGTCACGAATGACACGGAGGGTGCCATTACCTATAGCACCTGCCACGTCCAGCTTGCCCACAGAGTTTGCAGGAAGGATTACATCCGGTACATATGCATAGCCTTTCACATTGCTTTTTGAATCTGCCGTCACCATCAGCCCCTGCATGGGTCCGTCTCCTTTAATCTGAAGGGTCAGCAAGTCATCATCCCCCTTAAGCATACTTCCCATCATGGCTCCGGCGCTTAGGAGACGCCCAAGAGCTGCCGTTACTACAGGGCTTGTATTGTGAGCTTGTCTTGCTGTTTCCACTACGCCCTTTGTAGTGCAGGCAAAAGCACGAATCTGTGCGTCTGCCGCTGTAGCGCGAACGATATAATCAGACATTCTTACCTCTTTTCTGCGATTTCTTTTCGCGTTATGACATATGAAAGTATTATAATATATTATTTGGGGATGATGCAATAATCTTCTTCGATATGCAGTGAT
>CAMWWS010000161.1 GCA_947178085.1 uncultured Lachnospiraceae bacterium
TCCAGAACAGAGGCTCCTTGTAATCCTGAAATACCTTGCGGTAAAACTCCAGATATTCCTCCTTAGTGCATTCATTTGGATGCTTAGCCCAAAGCGGATTGGTTTCATTCAAAAGCTCAGGGCGCTTCTTAATCTTTAATTTCTGCTCGTCCTCTTCCTTTTCCTTTTTAATTTCTTCCACTACAACGTCGGTATCCAGTTTTTCCGCTTCCGTAATAGTCTGTGTATCTGTCGTATTTGCTTTGGAAAGATATATTTCTATAGGCATGAAAGAACAATACTTTTTAATGACTTCTCTCGCCTTATATTCATTACAGAATTCCAGACAGTCCTCATTAATGAAAAGAGTAATCTCGGTTCCGACTTCACTCCTGTCTCCGTCTTTCATATCAAACTCTGTGCCGCCGTCACATTCCCAGTGAACAGCCTGCGCGCCTTCCTTATATGATAAGGAATCTATATGCACCTCATCAGCTACCATAAATGCAGAATAAAAACCTAAACCAAAATGACCGATAATCTGATCATCGTTTGTTTTATCCTTGTATTTTTCAATAAAATCCGATGCTCCCGAAAATGCAATCTGATTAATATACTCCTCAACCTCGTCAGCAGTCATACCGAGTCCGTTATCAATAAATTTGAGAGTTTTCTCCTCCGGATTTACAATGACCTGAATCTTCGCCTTGTAATCATCGGGCAGTGAATATTCGCCCATCATATCCAGTTTCTTTAATTTTGTAATTGCATCACAGCCATTGGAAATCAACTCACGGAAGAAAATATCATGGTCCGAATACAACCACTTTTTAATAATAGGAAAAATATTGTCACTGTTAATTGATAAATTGCCATGTTTTACTGCCATATCATCACATTCCTTTCTCTTATATCAATATCTAAAAAACAGTTTAATGCGCCTATTTAAAAATGTCAAGAAAAAATTAGCACTCATCTTTATCGAGTGCTAATAATCATTCTGAAACCTTTTATTTATCTGCATTTGCTGATTTATAAATTTTTTCTAAACATTATTCTTATTCAAAATATTCATTATAAACTTCAAAAAAACTCAGCGTAACAACATTCTCGTCATGAATAAAATGAACGCTTTCCCACAGTTCTTCATTCAGCTTTCTCGTCAGTTTCTCCACAAACGCATTATATTCCTGCCCAAACACCTCTGCTTTACGCTGTTCTATGATTTTCACCTTATTACTGTCTGTTTCCTCTTTATTAAAGGCGCTGATGCATTTAATAATCTGATAACCGGACTGCGTCGTTACAATATCGCTGATTTCGTCAGTTCCAAGATTAAAAGCCGCTTCCTCAAAAGCGGGATCCATCTCCCCTTTTCTGAAAGAATATGTGCTTTTACTGTCTTCACTGTAATGTCTGATAAGTTCATCAAAATCCTCACCGGCAACGGCTTTTTCCCATGCCTCGTATGCAGTGTCAAAAGTTTCTTCCTTTGCCTTCTGAGTATATTCAATTTTTTTGCCTGTTCCATCCATTGCATAAGTCTTAAGCAGAATGTGCTGAACCGTAATGGTACGTGCCTCATCGTCGCTGATTTCGGGATTTATGTCTTTAATAATATACTGATATACCTTACCCGCAAGAGCATACTCCTTATAAAGCCCTTCAATGGTATCCTCGTCTACTCCCATTGCTTCAATTTCAGTCTCATTTAATGAAGCATAATAGTCTTTTGCAGCATTCTTTACCTGTAACTCTTCTTCCTCTGATAGTGTTACATCATATTGCTCTGCCATCAGATTCATGGTCTTAATCTGCGCAATCTGTGCCAGCGCTATGTCTTTGACATTTTCTTCCAAAGTAATGCCGCCCAGATTGGCATCCCAGATTCCAACTCCATAGATTCTCTCATACTGATTCTGTATGTTAGTCAGGTATACCATGATTTCCGGTACAGTGCAGGAAATAGAGCCGATACGGAATACCTCATCTTTATTAAAACCCGTTGTCAGCACTATATTGACGCCATCTCTATTTTTACCGCAGGCTGACAGAAAAGAGACAGCCATGCAAATAACCAATATAATTACAGCGACTCTTTTTCGGCCTCTCATAATAACCTCCATGCTTTAAAACAGTCTGCTTAAATCACTAAAGACGCTTTCCTTCTTTATCATACCAGTATCCGCCGTCTGTCAGTACATAGTCCTCATTAGTTAAAACCGCCCTGACATAATCCGCAGAAGATGTCAGTCTTCTTTTAAAGGCTATACCGGCGCCAAGCAGCTCAGTACTGTGAATGTCCGAGCCCGCCGTCATAGGGAGCTTATGCAGCCCGGCGTACGCAATCGCCCTTTTATCATACTCGGGATTATTGTGTCCTGTGCTGCGCGGGCTGGAATGCGCACCGTTTATTCCTTCTACCCCGTCTACCCATTCCGGAACCAGACGGATTTCCGGTATATAGCCCGCTTCCCTGTAGGGATGCGCATGTATGACCATACCGCCGCTTTCGTGTACCAGTTTATACTGCTTCTCTATATCCGCCGTACGGATATCCGGATTATTAATCATCCACTCTTTATCAATCCCATATAACAGAAATTCTGTTCCGCCAAAACCCGCTTCATACCCGAAAAAGACGTCCAATCCTATTTTATCGCCTTCATCCTTGGCATTCTCATATCCCATGCAGAAATCATTCACCCACTCATCCCATGGCTTACTTCTGTCTATCGCAGTATTTCCGCCCCAGTTGTGGTCTGTCACAAAAATACCCGTATATCCGTATTCCTTACATGCCCGCGCCATCTCCCTTCCGGTGCAATGCGCGCAGGCACTGGCCTCTGCTGTGTGCAAATGTGTCTCGTAAAAATACGGATATCGGGTTCTTATGTCGTCGTACATTTGTTTATATCTCCAATATTGCAAAGCTACTTACATTATAGGAATTTACGCCACAGCATAAATCATTCCAATGAGAATGCGGAGCATTCTCTGAATCGAGTGCGCTGGCACTCGATTTTTTATTTTATAACATGAATCCAGCCTTCCGGCGCATCTATGCGGCCCATCTGAATACCTGTCAGTGTGTCATACAGCTTTTTCGTAATAGGACCCATTTCCGTCATTCCGCTTGGAAGAGCTATCTCCTTACCGTGGTCTACGATTTTACCGACAGGAGAAATTACTGCTGCCGTACCGCAAAGACCACACTCCGCAAATTCCTTTACTTCTTCAAAAGGAACCGGTCTTTCCTCAACTTCAAGCCCCAGATACTCTTTAGCGACAGTCATAAGTGAACGGCGCGTAATAGAAGGCAGTATACTGTTTGATTTAGGGGTTACGACTTTATTATCCTTCGTTATAAACAGGAAGTTGGCGCCGCCAGTCTCTTCTACATAAGTTCTGGTTGCCGCATCCAGATACATATTCTCATCATATCCCTCTTCATGGGCAGTAACAATAGCGTGCAGGCTCATAGCATAATTCAGTCCCGCCTTAATATGACCCGTACCGTTCGGAGCCGCCCTGTCAAAATCACTCACCTTAATAGTCAACGGTTTAGCGCCTCCTTTAAAGTATGGACCTACCGGAGTAGTAAATATTCTGAATTGATACTCATCCGCCGGTTTTACTCCGATTACTGAAGAACTACCAAACATGTATGGACGGATATATAAGGTCGCACCGGAACCATATGGCGGAACATATGCTTCATTTGCCGCTACAGTCTCAGTAACTGCCTGAATAAAACGTTCCTGTGGGAATACCGGCATTTCCAGCCTCTTACAGGAATCCTCCATGCGTTTTGCATTCAAATCGGGGCGGAATGTAACAATATGCCCAGCTTCCGTTGTGTAGGCTTTCATGCCTTCAAAGCATGTTTGTGCATATTGGAATACGCCTGCACATTCATTAATCGTAATAGATGCATCAGAAATAAGCGCTCCATTATCCCATGCTCCGTTTTTATAGTTTGATACGAATCTCTTGTCCGTTTCACAATAACCAAATCCCAGATTTGCCCAGTCCAAATTTTTCTTTTCCATATCGCTTTCCTTCTTCCTCCAAGTATTTTATTAATAAGTATTATACTTTTCTTTTTAAAAGTCAAGACTTCAATATAGAAGCCAGTACCTCCATGGCCACGTCATATGCAAAATCGTTGAGAGCTTTTTCGCACATATGCAGTGCTTTTTTATCTTTTTCGGGAATATTGCAGTGTTTCAGTTCTTTTATGCTTTGCGCGGCACCGTCTCCATCAAAATCATCTAACTGCTGATTTAAAACTTCTAATTTCTGCTTCCACTCAGCCTCTGACATCGAAAGATTGTCTTCCGCCGGGGTCGCTGCTTTCTCCTTTACAAAGGAAATGTCTTTCTTAAAATATTTATCCAGATTTTCTCCAAGAGTATTCATCATGCTGAAGAGAATAGGCGACTGCGCCTCTACTTCCTCGAGCCGTCCTTCCTTACTCTTTTTTTCCAGTTCATAGGCTTCCTCTGCCAGATCATCTGCGCCTACATTTCGCGCATTTCCCTTCAATGCGTGTACAATAATCGCATAACCATATATATCCTCTTTATTAAGCAAAGATTTGAGCTGTTCTTCCTTCTCAAGCAGCATCTCCCTGAAGTCACGCAGCACCTTTCCATACAGAGCGCGGCTTCCGCCCATATATTTCAGTCCATGGGAGAAATTTATCCCCATATCAATCAGACTTTCTTCATCCATTCTTATGGAATCTTCTTCCGTATCTTCATCCTCTGACTCTGATGTATTACCCGACAAATAGACAAGTTCCTTCGGAAGATATTTAATCATCATATCTTCCAGTTTATCAGGCTCTATAGGCTTCGTCAGATAATCCTCAAATCCCTCTTTCAAATAAAACTCCCTTGCGCCCACTACCGCATTCGCAGTCAGCGCTATAATCGGGATGTCACTTGAAGGATTATTCTCCAGTTCCCTGACTGCATGCATCGTCTGTATACCATCCATAACCGGCATCATATGATCCATACAGATAAGGTGATATTCCTTATGCTTTAACATTTCCAGACATTCTTCCCCACTGGATGCCACATCTACCTGAAGCCTTGTCTTCTTAAGCAGGTCCTGTGCCACCGCCAGATTCATCGCATTGTCATCTACCACAAGTATTCTGGCAAGCGGCGCTATGAATTTCTCCTTATACCCTTTGGACGAAATTATGCTCCTGTTGTATTGTTTCTGGAAATCCCCAATCGGTGCGTGGTCAATTACCTTCTGGGGAATTGCAAATGAAAATACAGAACCTTTTCCATACTCACTCTTGACTTGCAGCTTACCTCCCATCATTTCTACAAGCTTATTCGTTACTGCCAGGCCCAGACCGCTTCCGTCTTCGCTGCGGCTCGCTTCCATATCAATCCTGGAAAACGTATCGAAAATCTTATCTATATCGCTTTCTTTAACCCCTATGCCTGTATCTTCGACGGAAATTTCTAACATAATTTCATCTTTCTTATGTTTCTTCCATGAAAGATGTAATGTCACAGTGCCTTCCTTAGTATATTTCACGGCATTGGATAACAGATTTCCTATAATTTGTTTTAGATGAATCTCATCACCGGACAGCTTATCGGGCACATCCGACGCTACGTCCAATGTAAGGCGAAGCTTTTTCCTTCGCAGAGGTATAGTAATGCTGTTGATTAAATCATTCAAAAGAGAGCTTATATCATAAATTCCTTCAAGCAGCTCCATCTTTCCCGACTGAATCCTCGAGAAATCCAGAATATCGCTGACAAGTGACAGAAGAATGTCCCCTGCATACTTTATGTCAAGCGCATATCCCTTGATTGTTTCATCCTGACTCTCCCGGATAATCAGTTCATTTAAACCAAGCATCGTATTAATTGGAGTCCTAATCTCATGCGACATATTTGCAAGGAATATGTCTCTGGCACGTCCTGCTTTAGCAGCATCATTTATAGCACGCTCAAGTTCTTCATTCTTCTTCTCCAGTTCATCTTTTGCAAGCAGAATTGAAACCGCCTGATTCTCTAACTTTGAGGTAAATTTAGTTTTGTGCTCACTCATGCTTCTTTCTCCTATATTCTATAAACTCATAAGCAATATCAAAATACGTCTGCTCCTCACCTTCTGCGGTAATCTCCCACTCCTTAAGCATATCCAGATTGGGAAAATAAGCGTCTGCTTCATAGTTATGATCGATTTTCGTTACATGCACCACATCACAGTAAGGCAGCATCATGCGATATATACTTTCGCCTCCGATTATATAAATATCTTCATCATTGTATTTCTTCAATTCTTCCAGCAGTTCTTCAATATCATGCACTACGCTTGCACCTTTTACCTGATAATCAGGATTAGTAGAAAGAATGATATTTGTACTTCCTGCAAGCGGCTTTCCCTGCGGAAAAGTCTCTAAGGTTTTTCTGCCAAGAACAACTACCTTAC
>CAMWWS010000162.1 GCA_947178085.1 uncultured Lachnospiraceae bacterium
TGCTGTCAGTGGCGGATATTCCTATGGCAGGCATTCATTTTACCGGTATTATAGGCGTTATATTATGGCTGGGGAAAGAGTACAGAATAGCTACTTATCTGGGAGCCAGAGTTGTTCAACTTCAAAGCAAAATGCTTCGGATCATACAGGGCGATTTGGAATTGGAGGCCAGGATGCTGGAGACATCTGAACAGTCCCTTAAGGCTCCGGCGAAAGGAAGCATGGCAAGGACAATTCACGAAAGTGCATCCTGTAGGGCTTTCTTTCGATTTTGTAAAAAGGGCAGTATCCTGTTTGCCCTTGAAACAGACAGAGCTTCTTTTGAATTTGAATATTTTTCTTGATAGTGTGATATGTGATAAAGATTTCTTACAGTAAAAACTCCAGTGTAAGCCGTATCTTAAGAAAAATAGTAAAAAAGCCGATATTTACTATATAGTCATATCAATATGCGGAGGCAAGTGTGAAAATAAATTTTCACACGCAAATTTGTGCTTAGGAAATGTGTATAAAGTACACATACAAATTCGTAGGTTGAGAAAGGAACATGGTTGTTGATATGCAGGTTAAGATAGCGAATCAGGAGAACATAGCTGTAAATACAAGTTTGCAGCAGGAGAAGTCTGGGAATAACAGCCGGCGCAAGGAGACCACCGGGCAGAGAAAGAATGCTATTTTTGCAGGAGAACTGCCCATGAATAAGGATCCCATTATGCTGCGCAGACAGCAGGCGCAAAAAAGAGCCATGAAGTTTGTTCAGGATGCCTGGAGAGGTGATCAGAAGATGGTTCAGAGTCAGGAAAAGATACGCGATGTGCAGAAACTCCAACGAGAGGAAGCTCTCAGAAATCAGAATCTGGTTCAGGGGTGTAAGGACAGAATGGAGAGTCTGCGGCAGAAGTATGGTGTGGATGCTGACTCGCAGGAACAAAAAGATCTGGAACTGCTTATGAAAGGGGCATATTATGACTCGCAGAATCCGCTTACCAAGGAGGAAGAGGTAAAGCTGGAGGAATTGAAGAATCAGCCACTTACGGAATATCAGAAGCTGTGTATGGAGATAAATGATCAGAGGTTTACTTTTGAAATCAGACGGAGAAATGCGGAAGATTATGCAGACTATCTGCAGAGTTCTCTTACGGATATGAAGTTGGAGCATTTGAAATATCATAAGATGGAGAATGCACAGAAGAATGCAGAAAAGGTGATGGAGCAATCCGGTCGGGAGATACAGGGAATGCTCATGGAAGAAGCCAAGGAACACGTGGATGAAACCTACAAGGAGAAACGTGAGGAAGCTGAAGAAAAGGCTAAGGAGAAGGAAGCTCAGGAAGAGAAGATTGAGCTTCGCAAGGAACAGAAGGAGCTGATGGAGACCAGAATCGAAGCGATTAGAGAAGACAGCCACGAGGCAGAGGAAGCGCAGAGAGAACAGAAGAAGGACGCCAGAGAGGAGTCTGCTCTCTTAAATGATATGGCTGAAGCAGGATTGGATGTGGCAGGCGCAAGCTCAATTGTGAAAGCTGAGGTTAGGGATATGTTAAATAAGCTGAAGCTGGTAGAGGCTGATATCAAGGGCATTGAGGTTGATGAGGAGATATAGGCATCTAACGTATACACATAATTCCACGCAATGAATAATATGGTATAAAAAGATTAAAAGGAGACTTTTTATGAGTTGTAATCATTGCGCGGACCGAACAGACCATGGTCCGAATCCTTGTGTTATAGATATCAAACAGATGGCGATACAAAATAAAAATTTCCGTACTGCTGTATGGACGGGATGCCATTTGCAGATGACGGTTATGTGTATTCCACCCGGTGGAGAGATAGGTCTTGAAGTTCATAAGGACACAGACCAATTGCTTAGAGTAGAGCAGGGGTCGGCAGTAGTAAAATTTGGGAAATGTGTAAATAAACCGGATTCTCAGCAAAATATATGTAAAGGAGATGCTGTTTTTGTACCTGCCGGAACATGGCATAATGTTGTCAATACGGGAAGAAATGCCTTAAAGGTATCCTCTGTTTATGCACCTCCCAATCATCGCAGGGGAACGGTGCATCACACGAAGGCAGATGCTGAAAAGGAAGAGTAAGTACTGATAAATGAATATTGAATGAAATGCCGCTCCGCGATTATGTGTAAGTCGTGGAGCGGCATTTTAGAATCCAAAAAATATTTAAAGCCTATGCATTTTTGAAATTACTGTTCTGTGCTTCCTGCCACTTGAATCTTTTCCATGCAGACCGCCAGCGGTCCTTCAAATGTTTCTTCCGTCTGTATCTGACTGGAGAAGACCAGAGATTTCTGAGCTTCCAGGATATTTCCGTTGATGGAGCCGCCTGTGACCGGAATTCTCTTTTCGCCATCGAAAAGATAAGCCAGTCTGATTTCTCCACCAAAATGTCCGCTGAAGCTGTCCATCTGGAAATCAGAGAAATTCACCACTTCAAGGTATTTTCCCTGTCTCATTTCATCCAATGTCACATTCCCTGCCGGAGCTTTGTAGCATTCATAATTTCCGGTAGGCTCCAGATTCAGATAATAAGCGAAACGGTTACCGCCATGAATCATCAGAAGCTTTCCGTCATGAACAAGCTCTCTATCTTTCATGGGGATTCCTTCTGCACTGTACGGCACGGTTGCTTTCAGCGTCAGATTTATATTATCTTTTTCTGCTGTCCCTCCCTGTACATTGCAGCCAATCTGGAATGTGGAATATTTCTGGTATATCATGGAAGAAGCGGAGCGGTCCACATAATATTCGAAAATATCTCTCACATAAGGACCTGACAGAATCACGCGGTATTCTCCGGCAGGCGGTGCAGACACGGCTTTTGCCCTGTCGCGGGTCATCCGCAGGGTTTCCTTTACCTTATTGCGGAGCGGTTCCGTATCACTATTCACATAAGCAAAATGCTGATAAGTTTCTACATCCTGTCCTTCTGTACACTGCACCACGAATTCACCCTGTACACGGCTCTTACAGTAGCTTACATCGATTCCCCTGGAATTAATGATATGGCAGGTTGTCTTAAGAACAAAAAGTTCTGCGGAATTCAAGAACACATCTGTTTCCGTATCGTCAGCAAACAAAGCCTCTGTAAAACTCTGCGCAATTTCTGAAAGCGATTTGTCCGCCAGTGTTTTGTCGGCTTGGAAGTCGGAATCCTCCGATGTTTCTACCTGCGCGTCTTTCTTTCCCGCATACAGTTCATAGTATTTATTTTTTACAAAGCCTGCCGCATACAGGGTATTCCGGAATAATTCTTCCATCATTTCTTCTGTATAGCTGTCCTGAACCTGCACCGTAGCGGAGCCCATCATGCGCTTGCCGTTTTCTTCAAACTCCTTGTATACTACAACTTCCGCCTGCCTTATATCCCCCATTCTCTGCATATCAAGGGATTTGCGGATGAAATACAGTTCTGCTTTCTCTTGTTTTGTTTCGGTTATCTGATATAATTCCACTCCGCTTTTCTTTAGGGCGGATAATATTTTTTCTATCATATATTCCTCATTTCCGTGCTTTCATAATAGCACTTTAATATTTATTTCTCATCACGGCGTTTGATGAATAGCCTTTTTCTTCCCTCTTAAGACTTTTTATTCCGGTCTATCCAAGTCTTATTCTGGCTTTCATATATGGACCGCCGTCAGATACCTTCACCCATTCTTTATAGCCCTTGCCGCACGCGCCGCTGCCTCCAAGTCTTATTTCGTCAGACATCATACTGATGGATTTCAGAAGATCCGGCACAAATCCCGTAAGTACGATCGGTGAATAAATTTTTCCGGTAAGCTTTCCGTCTTTGATTTCTCTGGCGATACTGACCATGCACTGGATACCCCAGTTTTTTGGATCTTCCATGCCGCTTGAGGGCTGTTCTAACAGGAAGCCATATTTGATGGAAGCAATCATATCCTCCACTTTATCTGTTCCTGCTTCAAAATATGTGTTAGTCATTCTGGTATAAGCTTTGTTTGTATATTTTTCACGCCGTCCATTACCGGTGGGTTCTGTCCCCAAATGCATAGCAGATTGCGCGTCGCTTATACCTGCTTTCAGGATTCCTTTGTCGATAACGATCGTATCTTTAGCCAGTACACCCTCATCATCAAAAAAGTATGTGGCAACTTCCTTTGCAGCAGCAGCGCCGTCATGCATGGTGACTAATTCCGATGCAACCTGTTTTCCTACAAATTGTTCCGCTAAGGCTCTTTTCTTGACAAACATATCCATTTCAACGCCATGTCCGAAAGCTTCGTGAACAATCATACCGGTCACCTCCGGGTTACAGATGCAGTCATATTCTCCCGGCGTAATGGGGTCGCTTTCCAAAAGCTCCAGTGCTGTCTTCGCAGTATCGCCGATTCTTTCCGACATATTCACAAGCAGCTCCGCACCACCCAGCTTGGAGAAACTGTGGTAACTGTCTTTAAGTTCTTCTCCCCTGGAAGCTATAACACCGAATCCTCCGACTGTCCAAAGCACGTTCTGTTCCATATCCCGGTTTTTTGATAAAAACAGCTTGCTGTACTTCTGGTATTGTGCAAAAGCCCGGCAGTCCAACACCTTGTCGCTGTACGCCCTGCCTGATTCACTGGTCTGCGCCAGTTCCCGAAGAATGGCTTCATCTCCATATTCCTGCGGGTCAATTTCGTACTCCGTGCTGTCCTCAAATACCATGGGCGTATCTTCAAGCATAGCGTAAACGCTTTTCTTTACCCCATCCGGAAGACTCTCGGATATGGGGAATAATTCACCCTTGATTTTAGAAACTATTTTTTCAATCGCATCCTCTGAAATCTCATTAAAGGAATATTCACCATAGCTTGCCCCATCATAAACTTTCACTACAAAGCCCTGACCTGTCATCCAGCTGATCATACCTACAGCTGTTATGTCTTTAGATACCGAGTAATGCTTTCCTACAGAATCCGTTGCCAGTATGGATACATAAGGATAATCTTCCAACAGACGATCTCGCAAGTGAACCAGCAAAGGCTTGATTTCCTTTAAATATTTACTTGATTTTACTTTCATTTCCGTCTACTTCCTTTCTATTACAGATTCGCAGCAATCAAAAACAATATGGCAATTAATCTGATTACTGCTTGCGGCACTTTAAATATTATAATCTACTTTTATTGTAAATACAATATT
Organism: uncultured Lachnospiraceae bacterium; assembly: GCA_947178085.1. The sequence goes on from CAMWWS010000162.1 coordinate 5,172, forward strand.
TCCCATATTGAGATTTGGTCCAAAAATAATTATAATGAAATGAAAACGGATATTAACGGGAGTGAATTTATGGGAGTATATTTGGAGAAAACAAGCTGCGATAATCTACCCATGGCATGGCTGAAAGAAATGCTTTCAGAAAGCGGCGGTCCGGCGGAAGTAGAGCGCTTTTGTGACAGTACGGGAGAGTATCAGAGAAAATACAATGTGTATAAGATTTCTGTGGGGGAAAAAGCATATGTGCTGAAATATTCGGATAAGCCGGAAACAGCACTTTACAGGAATTTTCTGCATGGAAAGAACTTTGCAGTTCCGCAGTATTACGGCGACACGGAATATGACGGTCATGTCTGGCTGCTGATGGAATACATTGACGGACCGGATTTGCGTACGTTTAATCAGGAGATGGCGGTGGCAAGTGCCGATACTCTGGCTCAAATCCAAAATTTTTATTGGGGTTGTGAGATAGAAGACGGCAGGTTTGAGAGATATTGGGAGAGAATTAATCGACGGGCGGAATGTCTTAAGAAAGAGCCGGAGATTGCGGCAGCATACAATATATTTCTAGAGAGGCAGAAAGATTGCCCGCGTACCTTATGTAACGGGGATTTTCTGCAGTTCAACGGTATCCTGCATGAGGGCAGGGTGTACATGATCGACTGGGGATTCGGCGGGATTATGCCCTATGCGCTGGATATTGCCCGGTTGATTGCCCATGGCTCAGAAACGCAGGAAGACGGGGGATTTCCCTTTTATATGAATGATGAACTGAGGAAGATTTTTGTTCATGCACAATATGAAAAGCTCAATCAGAAGCCGGATTGGGACAGGTATATAATGGATATAAAGCTGGCGGCACTCAATGAGTATGTAGAGTTTCTTGAAGAGGATCTTAATGATCCCGAGGTCAGCAGGGAGGAGATTGAAGGAGGATTCTATTATAAGCGCGCAAGGGAATTGGCAGAGATAATATCTTCCCAGCTTTCCGGTTTCGCAAAATAGTATCCTTGGGAATAGGCAATTCCGATTTTTTCCATAATCTGCTGGATATTTTCATTTTCCACGAACTCGCCGATTACTTCTTTTCCCTTGTTTTTGCACCATTCATTTATCATTGTTACAAATTCACGACAGTTTTCATCCTGACATATTACCTTGATGATTTCTCCGTCAATTTTCAGAATATCCGCATTGATTTTGATAATGTGCAAAAGATTGGAAAAGCCGCTTCCAAAATCGTCGATGGCAATTTTGGC
>CAMWWS010000163.1 GCA_947178085.1 uncultured Lachnospiraceae bacterium
AATACAAAACCAAGCATAAAGATCCCTTTTATTTCTGCTCAGAGGAGGAATTTGATTGGAAAATGGACCAGCTGATTGAGAAGGTGGGCGAACTGTCTGACAGTGACATTTTCTATGAGCTTGCTGCCATCATTGCCGGCATGGGTGATAACCATACAAAAGTATGGTGGGACGGTCCCCTTCCCTATTGTGACCGTCTATTTACCATTGGTATAGTCTCTCTGAACAACAAGCTGTATCTGTGGAATTATCTTGAGGGCTATGAACAGTTTAAACCCTACCTTCTGCATGAGATCGTCGGGGTGAACGGTGTGGACAGCTTGTACCTAATTCGCAAGGCTGCCAGTTTGTCCGAATCGGATTGGCTTGCTACAGTAGATTTCCCCGGCTATCCTAGCTTTTTTGACTGGACAGGCTGCGATTACAAGGAAGGTTATACATTCCAGATCCTCAACGACAACAGCGAAGTAGAAACAGTGGAGATTCCCGTAATTACCATTGGGGAATGGTCAGAGGGAACGTGGATTTATCCCGAAAGCTTCGACTCTCTCGTTTATTTAAATGGCTACGACCAGACGGTATACCATGAGGGCAAAGACGGCGGATGTATCCAGTGGTGCATGGGTCACTTGTTGTCCGGCTATAATATTCGTAAAGTCACCCAACTGATGGAGGAGCATCCAGACTGCAGCAAGCTGGTTATTGACCTCCGAAAGAGTCCCGGTGGAAACGCAAATCTCCTTCCATTCTTTGATGAAATTCGGAAGGAATCACAGCTGTTGGAGGAGAAACAAATCTATGTGCTGTTTAAAGGCGGAACGGCTTCCGCCGCCACCAAAATGATTGCTTTCTTTAAGGACGAATTCGACGCGGTGACTGTCGGCGAGCCCACGGGACAGTTTTCTTCCTTTTTCAGCCGAAGTGTGGAGCGTGAAATCAGCCCGACCATTCTCCCGCATTCGCAGATTAAAGTTCAGATTTCAGATCTGTGGCGGGACAACACGGAATTGCTGAGGGAGATGGGCGTAGCTCCTGTTTTTAAGGAATACTACGACGAGAACGGCAGGCTCTACGAATGGGAAACCTGCATCCAGCCGGATGTGTACATTCACATGGATATTGAAGACTTCCGTCAGGGAAAAGATAGCGTTCTTGAGTGGGTTCTGGCACAATAAGTTAAGATGATCAGCATTGCAGGCCTAATTTCATCTGCCTTTGCAGTCTGGCTTTCAGGTCATTCAGAAATCTTTCATTTTCGAGTACAGTAAGCATGGGACCAAAGGACATGACTTCAATTAACAGTTCGGTCTCCATTTTCTTATTATAATAGATGAGGCATTCATAAGTGTCCTCATCTATTTTTGTAGTATTCTTTTCATAGTTTGCAAAGTGCAGCATTGCACGCTCAAGGGCATTGCGTTTGTTGACAATGCGCAACTTAAGAGGTTCTTTATAGTATGAATGCTGAATCATAGCGTCTATATCTACAGGGGAGGATAAGGTTTTCTCCATCAGTTGGACACTCTGAATACGGGAAACATTCAGAATCTCCAGCTTCATTCTTTCATCCTTCTGAGCTTCGTGTCGCGAACCTTTATCAAAACCCGAATGGGTAAGCTTCATGGCGAGAATCCGAAATTTGTCATTTTTAACTGAATATTCCAGACGTGCAGGAATATAGTGGTGGTGTACGCGTCTTCCTCTCGGAGAGATGTAGTCAATATCCACGTACTGGTTCTGTTTCTGCGCCTGAAGCAAAGTCCGGAAACAATTCCGGTAATTTTCATCCTCATAGGGGTCGCTGTCGGCGAATCTGTCAAAATAATAGAACTGTTCCGGTCTCCAAAGCGGAGCCACGGAAGCCAGCATTTTATCTAATGCTTCCAATTGCTCCTTTTCCAGAAACAATCCTATGCGTGGGTCAGACAGCAGCGCCTTAAGATAGGACTTTTCAAGGTCAGAAACAGGGGTTGTAAATGAGGATGAAATCTTGGAGCGGTATAGCTTTCCATCCTTTTCAAATAAATTCCATGTACCGCCTTCCAGCTTAGGGATTATAGAAAGCAAGCTCTCTTCAAATCCTTCTCCGCAGATTTGACGGCGTATATCCTGTATTGTCAGTGCGTCCTGACTGCACAACAGATGCTTTAGCACCTGATAGTAGCAGCTGTATATTTCAGAAAATAATTCCATATGTCTTCTCCCTTCAACTATCTTCCTCTATCTGATACATCCGATACATTGTCCGCAGATCCCGATAAAAACGCTGTTCCACGGATTTATCCGTACATTCTAAAGACAGGATTCTTCCTATAAAGGTACGAATCCATGGCATTATCTCGTTGCAGTCGAATACTTCTATTTCATACTGATAAACATTCCGCTCTATTCTTGTTACCGTACCGCCTCTGCCTTCACGTTTTAACCGTTCCACAATATATTGTTCGGAGGGCTCCAAAGCCTGTATTTTCATAGTCAGCCTGTTAAGATGGTGCCGGTCATTTCCTTGGAATGATACGCCCCACAGATAGCTTCGGTTCCGGTCCAGCAGTGCCAGTAATTCTTCATATTTCTCCGATTCACCCAAGAGAGTGACTGTTTTGACGGTATCCAGACGATAGCAGGAGAAGCGCCTGCTTTTTTTCACATATCCGCACAGAAAACGGCGACCGCTTCTGGTGCTGGTAAATATCTGTAGGGGAGTACAGTCAGTGATATTCAGAACTCCATTTTTAGAACTTTTTATTTCCAGACGTACATCTGTCTTTTTATTCATGGCATCCAGAAGGTCAAAAAGAATTTCTTCCTCAAGTGTATGTACGCAGAAGCTGTGTTTCACACGAAAAGTCCGGTTTTGATAATCCAGCTGTTCTGAAATGTAGTTTCCTATAATCCCAAAGTTACCTGCCATCTGATAAAAAGAAAGGGCGTCCAGCATGTCCTCATTAGATTTTATCCATGTTGTAAGAGAATTGTCGATGGAAAAAACGACAGTTTTTCCGGATTTCTTTTTACTAAGCAGACCTTCCTTTTCATATGCGTTGCACTTTCTGCGAACAGTCTGGATATCGAACAGCGCCTCATATTCCTCAATCAGAGCGCTTGTTATTTCTTCCACGGTCAGTTCCGCGCCATCCTGAAGCATATCCAGAATCAGGAAATGGAGCACGATATCGTTGTCGGTGAAGCTTTTCGTCTTCCACACCCTGAACAGAGGGTTCGTGTCCAGAAGATTACTGTCTATGGCAAGGGAAATATTGGCGCCGTTAGATACATGGTCTTTCCGTACATGCTCCCCAAGCCAGCTTTCCAGACGCCTCCGCTCATTGTCGTAGGTCCGGGGGCTCTTGTCCTTGAATTCGTCTCTGGTCTTGAAGCCATAGACAAAAAAATCACGCACATATTCTCTTGTTTTGGGAAAGCTTTTAACCAGCTCTTGAAAATCAGACATTCTAATAACCCTGCTCCTTGCTAAACTGTGATTGAATTGCCGTTTATGGCAGTTTGCTCTCTTATAGGAATAAATATATCACAGTTCGCAACTTTTTTGAAATGATTAACTGGAAAATGTTTCATATAATGATTTTAGTTCAGAGCACAAATTGCATACGGGAAAAACAACACGACTAAATACAAAACGTAACGAAAGGATGGAGAGAATATGTTCGTATTAAATAATGAAAAAACAAAATTTCCTGTAAAGGTATGGCTGGCGGATGAAAGTCATCTGGAAGAGAATTGTCTGGAGCAGGCATACAACCTGTCACAACTTCCTTTCATACATAAATGGGTATGCCTGATGCCCGATACCCATGCCGGTAAAGGAATGCCTATCGGCGGAGTAATCGCCACCAAAGATGTAATTATCCCAAACGCGGTGGGGGTGGATATCGGATGTGGTATGGATTTTATTCCTACCAATATACGTATTGAAGACATAAAGGGCGTTCAGACCGGAAACGGTACTCTGATCCAGTCCATTATCGGCAGCATCATGCGTGCGATTCCTTTAAATACAGAGAGATACAAGACTCCTCAGGAGTCGGAAGTTCTGGACTGTGCGCAAAGGGAAATGGAAAAGTATGAGGAGAATGCGGAACTGGTACCATTAATCGAGGACGGATATTTTCAGGTGGGGAGCCTGGGTGGCGGCAATCATTTTATTGAGCTTCAGGGAGATCAGGAAGGTTACCTCTGCATTATGATTCACTCCGGAAGCCGCCATCTCGGAAAGGCAATCTGCGACTACTTCCATAATAAGGCGAGAGAGCTGAACAGCATGTGGTACAGCGAGGTCAAAGATGAATACCGTCTTTCTTTCCTGCCCGTCCGGTCAAAAGAAGGACAGCAGTATATCAACTGGATGAATCTGGCTCTGGATTATGCCTTTGAGAACCGTGCCCGTATGCTGGATAAGACCTGTGCCATTGTGAAAGAGCAGATTGAAAAGCACACGGATCTCACAGTGGAATTCGGAGAGGAGATCAACTGCCATCACAACTATGCGGCATTGGAAAATCACTATGACGCCAATGTCTGGGTACATAGAAAAGGCGCCACCAGAGTGAGAGAAGGAGAAATGGCTGTAATACCGGGAGCAATGGGTTCTTACAGCTATGTGGTAGAGGGAAAAGGAAACAAGGAATCCTTCTGTACCTCCTCCCACGGTGCGGGCAGAAGCTACTCCAGATCCGGTGCCATGCAGGCATTCAGCATAGAGCAGGTCATGGTGGATTTAAAGGAACAAGATGTTGTGCTGGGAAAACGCAAAAAAAATGACGTTGCGGAGGAGTGCCGGTTTGCCTATAAGGATATCGACCAGGTTATGGCACAACAGCTGGATATGGTCACGCCGGTGAGGAAGTTGAAGACAGTGGGCGTAGTAAAAGGATGAGATTCGCGGGGTGCTTCGTTCCAATGGCGCTTGCACATTGCCGACCGCAGCGAAGCAAAGACCAAATACCCCGCAGTATGCTGAATAAAAAGACTGATATGATGTCAGTATAATGCGGGATATTTGGCAAGGCACGGGTATTGGAAGTTACTTCCTGCCCGGCGGTGCCGACAGCGTGCTGTACGGTATTCCACGGATATTCCAAACAGCTTAACTTGGTGTTAAGTAAAAGCTTGTAGTGTCGAGGGTTCAAATCCCTCCCGTGTAAACGGTAGCCCAGTTGGTAGAGCATACAATGTTATGGCAAGACCTGTAAAGTCTGCGGTTCGAATCCGCCCCAATCAATACTTTTATCCCGATTTCAGGTACATTCCGTATTCCTGCGGCGTTGTCAGAAGGACTTCCGATACAGTGAAAATGTAAGTGCACCAATCAGTCTGAGACCTGAAGACTGGGGATACCGCTGATTGGAAGGAGGAACAACACTCTGCAAAAGGTATCTTAAACAGCAAAGATATCTGTCTGCAAAGTGCCCTTTCTCCCTAAAGTCTGCTAAACCAGACTTCCGAATCAGACTGATGAATGAGGGATATCAGTATTACTAAAACAAATTAAAATCAGGAGGAAAAATTAATGAAGTATATTATAAGAGACAATCAAGCAGGATTTGTATTTAAGAACGGTGTATTTCAGAAGATGATCACCGCGGGAACCTGGCATTTCCCAAAAATAGCAGGTTACACGGTTGTGATTGAAGAAATGTTGGATGAATTGGACTACATTGAGGTTCCATATCAGGTGCTTTCTAAGGATGCTGCATTCCTTAACGCCACTGTACATGCGGAGATATCGGATGGTTCTGTGGGCTTCATTTACATGAATGGAAAGCTGACGTCCTTTGCAAACAGAAAGGAGTATGTATTCTGGAATGTGTTTGATAAGTATGAAGTCAGAATCGTATCCATGGCTGAAACGCTCATTGGTGCGGAAGTAACGAAGCAGATGCTTTCGCTTGTACCCACGCACCTCTATACAGAAGTGGCGGTAGGAGAGGGTGAAGTCGGTCTGGTGTACTATGACAATGTAATGCAGAACCAACTTTCCAAGGGGGTATACCGTTTCTGGAATTATCATCATGCCGTTACATACTGCGTGATTGATATGAAGCAGAAAGAAATGGATATCGTAGGTCAGGAAATACTGACCAAAGACAAGATAGGTATCAGAATGAATGTTTCATGCATGTATAAAATACGGGATGCAGTGGAGTTAGTCGCAACCATCTCGGATTTGAAGGGACAGCTTTACCCTGCGGTACAGCTTGTGATAAGGGAAATCGTTGGTAATTACAGGCTCGACGAGATATTGGAGGCAAAAGAGCAGATTTCCAAGGAAATCTACGAAGCGTTGAAAGGAAAGGAAGAAATGTTCTGCGTGAACTTCCTCACCGCAGGTATTAAGGATATAATACTGACAGTTGAAATCAGAGAGATAATGAATTCTGTCCTTGTAGCGGAAAAGGCTGCGCAGGC
>CAMWWS010000164.1 GCA_947178085.1 uncultured Lachnospiraceae bacterium
TTATAGTATGGCATATGATTTATTGATGATAGGAATCAGGGAAAAATATGAAAAGCTGAATGAAGAGATTATTATAAAAGTATTTGGATGGCTGTATTTTCGTTTTTATTATTATGCAATAAAAAATGAAGAGATGTTTTGTGGACTTATAGATAAGCTTTGCAAAATTAAGTCTTTGGTTTTAAAGGAAGATCAAGTGTACTGGCTAACGGACATTGAGCAGATTAGGGATTTTATGGGGCAGTTGGCTGAAACGAAGAATAGTTGTGAAAGCAAAATAGAGGGATATCGATATATATATATTTATGGAGCCGGTATATATGGAAGAAAATGTAAAAGGTTTGTAGAAAAGTGGGTCAATGGGCAGGTGGAGAGCTTTTTGGTGTCGGAAGATGTATCGGAAGCTGATAGGGTGGAAGGCATTGCGGTGTGTAAGATAGAAGAAAATATGCATGGAGAGGATGCTATAGTGCTGGTTGCAGTCAAGGGGGAGGAAGCGCGCGAGCAGATTAGAAGTAATGCAATGCTACGTGGATATAAAGATGTTATACTTATGGATTGCGAGATGCTTAAGTATTGCGAAGAGCTGGAATCAATTCTAAAGGAGAACATTATATAGAAGAGGGATCTATATATGTGAGCAGAGGTGAGAATACAACTATGCATGATGGGAGTGTAGAAGTATCTATCGTAATGCCGATTTACAATAAAGATAGATATCTTAAGGAAGCTTTGGAAACAATTCGACGGCAGACATGCAGGCAGATAGAGATTATATGTATCAATGATGCGTCAACAGACGGCTCTTTAGATATATTACAGGAAATGGCGCAAGAGGATGATAGAATTATCATTATAAACCATGAAGAGAATCAAGGCGCAGGGGCGAGCAGAAATGAAGGACTGTATCAAGCCTGTGGTGAATATATCTGCTTTATGGATGCGGATGATATTTATAGAGAAAATATATTAGAGAAAGAGTTAAAGGCAATTAAGCGTAATTATGCAGATATTGCAGTTGTGGAAATAGTAGATTTTCAAGATGGTGAAAGAATCCCCGATATTTACTATGAAGGAAGTGAGAGGACAGAGGCATGTTATTGTATGAAAGATAGCCAAGAAAATCTTCTTTCAAAATGGAGATGGCTGCCGTCCAGCAAAATGTATCGCCGAAGATTTATTTTGGATCAAGGGCTGGAATATCAGTGTATTAGAGCCGCAAATGATGTTTATTTCTATATTATGGCTTTTATGACGGCGGAGAGAATTGTGCATGTGGGATGCGATACGCCTATGGGTTACTATAGGACAGGAATTACGGGACAGATAACCAGTTACAGGAAAGCCATGGATGTATATGAGGCTTTTGAGAAAATATATCACGAGATGCACAGACGTGGTATATGGTATAATTATTATGAATATTTTTATGAGTGTTTATGGGGATGTATCAAAGGCGAATGGATGCGATGTGTTGAAGATGATATAAATAAGGAATCCTATATGTTCTTAAGGAATCAGGGATTGCAACAGGTGGGATTTGGGGAATTAGCAAGAGGGCAGTTCAAAAATTCTTATATTTTTGACTGCCTTACAAATATACGCGAAATGGAGTATGGAAGCTTATGGTTTCTGAATTTTGAGGAAGTTTTAAAACGTAGAGGCGAGCGAATAGATAAACTGCTGAGGCGGTATGAAGAAGAAAATAAAGCGGTGGCGCTCTGGGGAGCGGCAGTCAGAGGAAGTATTTTTCTTAGGCATAGCATAGAGAAGGGATGGAACATTGCATTTGTAATTGACAATGATGTCCGGAAATGGGGAGCGCAAATTGAAAAGTGGGTTATTCATGGTTTGGACGAAGTTTCACATCAAATAAATGCGGTTATTGTTTTGCGTGACAGATTTTGTGCAGAGATTATTCAGAAGATAGAAGAGAAAGAGTTAAAAATCGAAATCATTAATTTGGAAAAGATTTTGTTGGAGGAGATCAATGAATAATGGAACGAGTAAAGCGGGGATCTCTGTAATCATTCCGGTATATAATACAGAGCAGTATTTGCAGAAATGCATAGAGAGTGTATTATATAATATAGAAGAGAATGACGAAATTATAATAATAGACGACGGCTCGACAGATAATAGTGCTGTGGTATGCAGGAGATTTCAAGAAAAGAATGCAAACATAATATTTGTAAGTCAGAAAAATATGGGGTTGGGATGTACGAGAAATCGGGGAATGCATATAGCCACGAAAGAATATGTCATTTTTTTGGATTCAGATGACTATTGGAAAGATAATTTGCTTGCAGAAGTTAAGAAAAGATTGGCATATGTGAAAAGCGATATTGTATATTTTGATGCGGAATGTATGTATGAACCGGATTCTATAGGATATAAAGATAAAATTTATGCCGATCAATACAGGCGTATTGGAAAAATGCCGATAGATATTATGAAAGGTGAAACTTTTTTTGCGGAAAGTTATCCGGAATATTTTATAGTCAGTGCTTGTATGGCTGTATTTCGGAAAGAGTTTCTTTTTGATCACAAAATTGCTTTTCAAGAAGGAATATATTTTGAAGATAATATCTTCAGCCTGCAGGCAATGCTGGAGGCGGCTCAAGTACAATATATTCCAGAACAATTGTATGTACGAAGATATAGAGCAGCTTCCATTATGGTTAGCGGGATCAATTTGAGAAAATTGGATAATTATGTTTGTATGTTGGAGCGGATATGCGAATATATTCTTCGAAACCAAGACAAATGCGATGAAAATATTTTGTGGAAGCTACATGATTTTCCGTATAGGATCTTGGATCACTTCATTGGCATGGAGAGGAAGTATCAAGGAAAAGAGGATGATTTCTATACACTGGAAATAAGGGCGTATCGGGCTGTGTTTTCTCTGGCAGCACAAAGGGGCGTCGGAGATTGTGTTTCCGGTGGTAGGCTTCTTAATGCTTTGTTGTCTATAGAGAGGAAAGATTATTGTGAAGCGCTGATCAATGAATCCTTTGCCCATGGAGCGGAGGATGGGTTGACTTTGCGTAAAGCTTGGCAGATGTATCAGGCGGAGTATAAGAAAAGTGTTGACAATGTAATACGACGGCTCCCGATTTTTGAACAACATGCTAAAATCGGTATTTATGGAGGCGGAAGCGCCGCCGGAGAATTGATAAAGAGATGTGAACGCATAGGGAGAATGGCAGATCATATATGTATTATTGAAAGCGATGTTGAAGGTGAAAAGATATTCTTGGAAAAGTATCCTGTGGTAAGTATCAAAAATATCGGACATGCATTAGATATCGTCATTATATCCAGTTATCGTTATCAACGAGAAATGCTTGAGATGGCGAAAAAATATCTGACAGACGATACAGAGATCATTTTACTGCATGATAGTAAAATCGGACCTATTTGGTGGAAATATTTGTGATGGGAACGGGGCATACAATGAAATTAATTTTATTTGGGTGTGCAAGGAATGCAGATGAAATGAAAAGAATTATAGCGGAAATGCCCGGTTATGAAATTATTGCGGTCGCAGATAATAACCAGGCAAGGTGGGGGTCTGTGTTTCGTGGGTTTCATGTCATCTCTCCTGCAGAAATGTATCAAGAAATTTTGCAGGATGAAGAATTATTTATAGTCATTATAAGCAGAGCTTACATAGAAATTTGTCAGCAGCTACAGCATATGCAGATAGAGCGGATTTATATTAATATCAATGATTTCCTAAGTCATAATAAGAAGCATCTGGGTGAGTACGGAAGAACCGCTTATAAACAAGAGGAATCAGTATATGAGGAAAACAGTGATTATCTGTTAATCAGTAACGGCGGCTTTCCAAGCAGTCAGAATATATATAGAAGTGGCTTTGTGTTGCAAAGATTAATAGCGTATCGGGAAAGTGGTTTGAAAGTAGATGCATTTGGGTTTCGGAAATATGATGGGATAGGGGGCTATACATATCAAGGAATTCCGATTTATGAAGGTGGCGGGGCGGAATTGGTACAAATATTGCGGGCGAGGACCTATAAAAAGGTCATGGTGCATTTTATAGATAGAAATTTATATTTTTATATCCGTAAAGAACTCGAGGGTACAGACACTTCCTTGATTGTATGGTGTCATGGCTATGAAATCTTAAAATGGGACAGAAGACGGTTCAATTATGCGGGCCATGAGATAGATGAGGCAGCGTTGGAGCGGGAATGGCTGGAACGAAAACTGTTTTATCAGAATGTTTTTCTAAAGCGCCGGATACAGTTTGTCTTTGTGTCAGAATGGTTGAAACAAGTAGCATGTTCGGACATAGGGCAAGAGCCCGGCAGTTATTACATCGTTCCGAATTATATTAACCATGAATTATTCCAATATATAAGAAAAAATGCGGATCAACGAAAGAAAGTTTTATTGATTAAGTCGCATCATACCAGAATGTACGGAAATGATATTTCTGCGGAAGCGATTATTGAATTGTCAAATAGAGAATGCTTTTCGGATATGGAGTTTATGCTTTGCGGAGACGGAAAACTGTTTGATGAGAATATGGAAGCGCTTGTAGAAAAACAATTTCCTAATGTACATATTTATAGAGGATTTCTTTCACAGGAAGAAATTGCTTTGCGTCATCGGGAATATGGTGTTTTCTTGTGCCCGACCAGACAAGATACGCAGGGAGTGTCTATGGGTGAGGCAATGTGCAGTGGCATGGCGGTGATAACGAACCGTGTGGCAGCAGTTCCGGAATACATAGATGACACCAGCGGAATTTTATGTGAGAACGAAAATGTTGTTGAAATGGCAGATGCCATGGAAACGTTATATAACAATCCGATACTGTTTTTGCAGTTGTCAGAGAATGCTGCACGGCGCGTAAGAGAACAATGTGGTTATGATAAAACAATAAGGGTGGAATCAGTATTGATACAGAATGCAAAGACATGAGAGAGCAGGAGAATACGGGAATGCCGGAATTATCAATTATTATGCCAGTATACAATGTAGAAAAGTATTTGGAGCAAAGTGTAGAAAGTGTTTTAAAACAGAATTACAAGGATTTTGAATTAATATGTGTGAATGATGGTTCCACCGATAATAGTTTGTCACTTTTGCAACAGCTTAAATTGCGGGACGATAGAATTCGGATAATCAATAAAGAAAACCGTGGATACGGGCACACAATGAATCAGGGCATAGATGCAGCTAAAGGGCGTTATATCGGTGTTGTGGAAAGCGATGACTGGATTCTGCCCAATATGTATGAAACGCTGATCCGTTATATGGAAAAGGAAAATCTGGATATTGTTAAGTCGGATCATTTACAATTTATCACGACCGTAAATGGTAGAGAAAAAGTTGTCCGGAAAATCCAGTCAGAAGAGAAATCCATTTACTATAAAGTATTAAACCCCGAAACCGATAAGCGTGTGTTTTCTTTTCTGAAAACGAGTTGGAGCGGGGTATATAGAACCGAATTTATAAGAAAGCATAATATCAGGCATAATGAATCGCCGGGAGCGGCGTTTCAGGATAATGGATTTTGGTTTCAGACACTGTCATGTGCACAAAGAATCATGTTTATAAATCAGGCATTTTATATGTACAGGGTAGATAATGCGTATTCGTCCTGTCGAGGCAAAGGGAATATGTATGCCATGTGCCAAGAGTATACGTTTATTAGAGAATTTCTGGAAAAGAAGCCTGATCGAAAGGAGAAATTTCTGCAGGAGTTTTCTCTGTATAAGTATAGGGCATATTTATATAATCTTGAGCGGATTGCGGATGAATATAAACCGGAGTTTCTGAAACGGATGCAGTGTGAGTACCAACAGAGTTTGGAGCGAAAGGAATTTGATATAGGAGCAATAGATGATAACTTTAGGGAGAAAATGGAGTGGGTAGTTAATGAGCCGGAGAAGCTTTTAAGTTATCTGCGTGATAGAAGGTCATATTTTGAAAAATGGGAAATGATACGAAAATATGATAAAATTATTATCTATGGCGCCGGAATGTTAGGGCAGGAATTTTATCGGCAGGTAAAAGAGCAGGAACTGGAAACCGAGGTGATCGGATTTGCGGTTTCCGATATGCAGGGTAATGCAGAAGATCTGTTTGGATTAAAAGTGGCGAAAATTGAAGATTATTCGGATAGAGATACGCTGGTAGTCATTGCGTTAAAACAGGAATGGCAGGAAGGAGTTAAGAATAAGCTTTGCAATTTAGGGTTTCAAAAGTATATGGTGTATTTTGAATAGAAGAATGTAAGCCATAAAATTATTCATTAAGAGGAGAAAGATATATGTACAAAGAATATTTAGAAGATTTTATTATTAAGGAGACCTAGTCGATATATAAGGC